>JAFWWR010000257.1 GCA_017518025.1 Clostridia bacterium | reverse complement strand
CAAGCGGGCTTGTTTTTATCTGATGTCCTTTATTTAAGAATTGGGGTAACTCGACGCATAATACCCGTGCGAATGCCTATACAGTTCTCCCCTCGTGGGGCTGAACCGCGTCATATCGATATGTTTGCGGTCCCCTCCGATCCATATGTCGTGTTTGATGATCTCCTTAAAGTCGGTCTCTCTCAAAAACCACGCCGGAGGATCAAGAAGGATCGCCTCTCTCAAAAAATCTTCGCATCTTTCGTCGCTGATGAATTCAGGATAATCGCCATAGGATATATAATTTCCTATTCCGCCTTCCAAAGTCTCGGTAGACAACTCGAAGTCAAACTCGTTCATGTCATCGGCAAAATGTTCTGTCCTCATCGCATCGTAAAACCGCTCCATAATAAGAGCGTATTCAAAAACCGTAACGGTGGAATCGGGATCGAATTTCCCGTACCCCACTCCGTTGACCAATCCGCATTCGTACGCCCAGACGACCGCTTTGTAGTACCACTTTTTCGGAGATACGTCGGAAAAATTGTTTTTGTACTTTCTGACCTGCTCGATTCTTCCGAATTTAGCTTCTCCCCACTCAAAAACACCGGAAACGCCCAGCTTATAAAGATAGCTTGCCAGCTCCGCGCGGGTTATGACCTTGTCAGGCTTGAAAGTGCCGTCCGGGTATCCTTCCCACCCGAACTGTGGTACAAACTCATTAAAGTACCACCACCTTCCGTCGGAATAATAACGATCCTCTCCCGGGAAATCCTTGAACGCCGCCGCAGGCCCCGCCAGCATCACAAGAACGAGAACGAATGAGATAACCGAAATAATCTTTTTCATAAAAAGATCTCCTTTCACCGAGGCGTACTTACGCGGGTATTATAACATAGTTTCAGATACTATCGTAAAATGTGGGATAAATACAACGTTTTCAGGGATAAATGTAACGTTTTCCGCCCTGCAACATCATTGTACACCCTCGCGAGGGCGCGGCGCAATTGGGCAATAATAATAGAGATTCGGCAGTTTTGCACAAAGGCGCGGCTTCAACGCCGCGGGGTGCGGCCGCTCTCTTATCATTTGAAATCCAGCACGACGGAGTTCTTGTCGTTTATCATTTCCCTGAACTCCTCGACGCGGGCCGTCACCTCTTCCTCCGACAGCTGATCCGGCAGATCCGCCGCGGGCGTTCCCGGTCTCGGCGAGAAGCCGTGGCAGAATATCCAGTCGAACGCCATGTCGTTGCAGAAGTCCGCCGTGTCGCGCATCTCCTCCTCGCTCTCGGAGGGGAATCCGACGATGACGGAGGTGCCGATCCTGAAATCCTTCGGGGCGGCTTCCTTCAGCTCCAGCAGCATCCGCCGGGTCTCCGCCACGTCGTAGCGGCGGTGCATCAGCCCGAGGACGCGGTCGTTGCCCGACTGGATGGGTATGTAGAGGTTCGACAGTCTCTTTTGCCGGCACAGCGTCTTGACCGGTTCGAATATGACCTTCAGGAACACGGGGTTGATGTCGGTCAGCTCCAGCGTGAACGGCTCCCCGATCTCCGAGATCCGCCCGAGGAGCTCGCCGAGATTCGTCCCGATGTCGCGGCCGTAGCTCCCCGCGCAGTCGCCGATCAGCCGGAAATGGCCGTACCCTTTTTCGAGGCCCTCCCTGAACTCCGAGATGACCTCGTCGACGGGCTTGCTGTTCCTGAGGGGACCGATTGCCTTCTGGATCGCGCAGTAGGTGCATCCCATGGAGCAACCCTCGTGGATCTGGATGTAAAAGGTCTTCCGGTTGGTGGCTCTCAGCCGGAGGCCGCGCAGGATGCTCCGGAAGTTGAGGCCCGCCACGTATTTCACCGTGTCGAGGGTGTTGCCCACGTCGCTGCGGTACAGGCCCTCCATCTTATACAGATTCGGGCGCTCGAACTCGCAGAGCTTGCGGTCCATATTGAAGATCTGATCCAGCTTTTCGTAGGATCTGGGGCTGAAGGTGGGGCCGCCGAACTCCCTCTCCGTGCGCTCGGGGTTGATCTCCGGCACGCACCCGCCGAGGATCACCTCTGCGCCGGGCTTTTTGCCGGCGTTTATCCTGTCGAGCATACGGAACGTGAAGTCCTCGTGCATCTGCGTGACGCCGCAGGTGGTGAGGATGATTATATCGGCGGTCTTGTCCACGGAATAGTGGTTGTTCGACAGCTTGTACCCGTTGGCGACAAGCCAGTTCTTGACCTGCTCCAGCTCCAGCACTCTGCGGTCGCAGCTTTTGATGATGATCTGTACTTTTTTTGCCATTTTTGCCGTTCCTTTCCGTCAGCCCGCCGTCGCGAGTTCCCCGGCCACAGCCGCGGCATCCTCCTCGCTCTCGGAGCGGACCGTGTATCTGTTCCCGTCGCTGATCCATTCTATCGTGCAGCCGTTCTCGTCGACGGTCAACGTGGCGTCGCGCTCCCCGATCCGGACGATCTCGCCCTCGAGGGGACCCTGAGACGGAACGGTGACGGTCAGCACGTCGAACTTATCCTCGCGCATCTTGACGAGCACCTGCTCGCGGTCGCCGTAGTCGATATACGTCACCGACTCCACCAGGTCGGGGTCGCTGAACCGGCCGCAGGTCATGATCGGCGGCAGATCTTCCGCCTCCGCCAGCTCGGCGAAGGTGCCGTACTCGCGGACGACGTTGTCCTTTGACGCCGGAAGCACGGAGGGGACCGCTTCATGCCGCTCGTCCGTGTCGGCGGGAAGGTACGTCGTCTCACTGTCCGCGCGCGGTTTCCGTCCGAGCGCAAAGACCAGGGCGGTCACCGCGATCACCAGCGCCAGGGCGACCGCCGCCGGGGGAAGAAAGCGTCTGAACCGGCTTTTCGGCGCGGTCCTTTTCGCGCCGGAGCTCGCGGCGCGTCTTTTCGTCACCGCGGACGCGCGGCTGTTGAGCGATCTCGGGTCGACTCCGCGGAGAGCCATGAGCGCCTCCGTCCCCTCGCGGATGAGGGCGGGATCCCTCTGCTCCGGAGGCAGGGCGAACTGAACGTCCATGATCTCCTCTATCGCGGCGTAAAGCTCACGGTCGCTCGTTATCGGCTTTTTCGCAGCGTACTGCTCAAGCTTCTCTTCAAGTTTCGATAGCATAATAATTCTCCGTTTCTCATCCGGATACCGGATATCAGTCCCCAAACATTTCCCTGATATTCCTTCTCGCCGCCGCCTCGGTCTTCATCAGCCGGTATCTCAGCGTCGAGTACGGGATCCCGGTCAGCTCCGAGATCTCCTCGATGGTCTTCTTCTCAATGAATCTGTAGGCGAACAGGTCCCTCATTCCCTCGGGGAGCGAGTCGCGGACCTTCTCGACAAGCTCCTCCTCCGTCAGCCCCGAATCCTCGGAATACACGTCGGCTGAGATGAAGTCCCTGCCGAGCGCGCCCCGCGCCTCGTCCAGCGGAACGTGGCGGCTGTAGTACCGTTCGTTTTTCCTCACGTTCGCCTTGATGCAGTTGTCCGCCACGCGGAACAGCCACGGCGCGATGTTTCCTCCGACGTCCACGTCGTCCCATCTCCGGTAGAGGACGCAGATGACGTCGTCAAAGGTCTCGAGCGTCAGGCCCTCGTCGTATCCGAGACGCCGCCAGAGGTATCCCACCAGCATTCTCTGATATTTCCGAACGGTCCGCTCGAACGTTTGCGGATCGACCATACGCATCACCCGACCTTCCTCTGTACTGTAACGTCATTTTTGTCCTTTTGTATATGTAATGTCGCAAAAACCGCAAAATAGCGAAAATTTGTGAAATTTTTTCGAGTTTTTTGAAAAAGGTCTCGCCGCAGCCGGAGAGACCTTTTGTCAATACGTATTACCTTCGCCTTATCTTCCCGTCATCTCGCAGTATCTGCGAAGGACGGCGGCGACCTGTGCGCGGGTGGCCTTTCCCTGAGGTTCGAGCATATTTTTGTCGTTCCCGCGGATGATACCGCGCGCAACCGCCCACCTCACGCCGTCACGCGCGTACGCGCTGACGGCCGTTCCGTCGCCGAATGACGACAGATCGCCGGACGACGCGTCGCCGGGCGATTTCACGTCGTGATAGCGCTTCATAATGACCGCGATCTGCTCCCGGGTGATATTCGAATCCGGAGCAAACCGGGTCTCGGTCACGCCGAGGACGATGCCGTTCTCCGACGCCCACGCCACGGCGGAGGAGTACCATTTACCCGCCTTGACGTCGGTGAACGGGGAGGTCCCCGCCGGCGCGGGAGAGCCCTCCATACGCCAAAGCACCGTGACCAGCATGGCGCGGCTCATTTTCGTCTCGGGTTCGAACACGTGAGGCGCCGTGCCGTTCATGAGGCCCTTTCCGAAGACGTAATACACGTCGTCAAAGTACCATTTATTATATTTCACGTCCCGGAATTCTCCGGTCAGGGGGAACGTGCGCGTCACTCCCGCCAGAGAGACCGTGACCGCATAGCGGCCCGATGCGTCCTGCGTGAAGGTGTGCGTCGTGTCGGCGAGAGGAAGATAGCTCGCCCCGTGCATGTCGCAGGTCACCTCGACCATGAGCCCGAGCTTTTCAAGCTCCTCGACGTTCTCGCCGTAGGCGGATCTCGCGCCGGGGACCGAGATGCCGGTGACCTTGCATCCGCCGACAAACATCTGCGTCCAGTAGTCCCCGTAGGCGGCGCCGCTGGCGGCCTTGTGCCCCACTCCCACGTGGGCGAAGGAGCCGTTTACCATATTCCCGTAGTGACCGGGGCTGTTGACCCAGCCCCGGATGACCGATTTCGCCGTCGAATAACCCGCGGCGATGTTCTCGCCGGCGCTGTAGAAATTGATCCCGGAGAGCGCCGTAAAGCAGCTCGATCCGTTGGGTCTCGTGTGATCGAACAGCGTGACACACTCCGCCGCGCGAAGGCGCGACACGTTCTCAAGCTCCGGGAACACGGACAGCGGGTCAAGGGACTTTTCCCGTCTCACCCCGTTGGTGCGGGAGAGAGCGTCCCACTCCTCGCTGCCGATGAAAGACGGCTTGTCCGCCGCCGCCGGAGCGACCAGAACGGAAAACAGAAGCAGTACCGATATTACAGCCGCGGAGATACGCCGCGCGGGATAACGTCTCATATTATTTCTCCTCATCGGGGAACCTTAGTCCCCGAGCATTCTGATGATCTCGTCGATATCGGACTGCGCCAGGTCCTTGAAGTCGGCGGAGGCGTTCTTCACCGCCGTCTTCGTCTCCTCGTAGTTATCGAAAATGCTGTCGATCGAGGAGGCAAGGTCCGCCTCAGTCACGTCCGGGAGACGGAACAGGTGCGACTGGTAGACGCGCCTCATGATGGCGTCGATCTTCGGGTCCAGCGACAGACCTATCTGGGGCACCAGAGCGTCGATGGCGTAGATCAGAAGGTGCAGGCGCATACCGATGACGAACTTCGCGCCCATGCCCTCCCGGTCGCCGCTGAGTATGCCGAGGAGCTCCGCGCCGTCCGCGGGACAGACCACGGTGCTCTCGACGCCGTACTCCTCGGAGAGCATCCGGCAGGCGGTCTCGGACACGTCAAGGTCGAGATTGGGCTGCATTACGATAAAGATGGGAACGAGAGAATAGGTCTTCGCGGCGTAGGCGCAGGCGGCAACGGTCTCGCGGAGGAGAGTCGGCTCGTCGTAGGCCTTCCGCTGGAGTCCTTCAAACCGTCTCAGGGAGACGACGAAGAAATCCTTTCCCTCGGGTATGTTGTAACTGCGGAGAGCGGCGCGGAGTCTCTCTCCCGTGCAGGGAGAAAGCATGAACGCCGGGTCCGCGGTGCAGCGGATCTTTTCCCTCTCGACGCCGATGTTGACCAGCTCCTGCAGCGACTCCTCGTCGCGGACGGTGACCCGGTCGGCGCGGTTCACTGTCTTCGCCGTGATCTTTTTGTTCCCCTCGGAGAAGATCACGCCCACGCCGTTGGCGAGGATGTACGTCTTCATGCCCATGCGGCGGGCGAGGTTGACGATGTGTGCGTAGTAGAGCAAACTCTTTTTGCTGGTGCTGTCCTGGAACAGCGAACCGCCGCCGGAGATGAGTATTTTCGATCGCCTCATCTCCCGCACCACCGCAAGCAGATTCATTCTCGCCACGCACCTTATGCCGAAGCGTCTTCTGTCCGTCTTGGGTTTTTTGGTCAGCGCCGTTATGCGGATGTCCGGCTTCGCCGCCGTCAGGGACGTGACGACCGTCTCGAGGATGCTGTCGTCGCCCATGTTGTCAAAGCCGTAGTAGCCGGAGATCATCACGTCGCCGTGGCCCCTGAACGGAACGGGATCGCGGCTGACGCGGTCGTAGACCTCAAGCGCGTCGTCCGCCATCTGGGCGACGGAGTAGTATTTCCTCACGGTCCAGATGCCGAGGGAGCGGTACCTGTCGATCTCCTCCTCGCTGGCGGAGAACAGGGTTTTTATGTCCTCGAAAATCGCCTCCGCCGAGGCGTCTCCCTTTTCGCGGCAGGTGAAGTTGGTGTCGAGGGCGTCGGTGAGCTTTTCCTTGCCGAAGATTCCGAGATATCCCTGGCTTCCGGCGAGGACCACCGGCGTTCCCGCCGCCATGGCCTCCAGGGCGGAGCGGGATACTCCCACGAACAGATCCGCCGCCGCCATGAACTTTTGCACGTCCGTCCTTGCGCCGGTGAGGCGCACGATCTCGCGTCCGGCGGCGCGGTTCGCCTCCTCTGCACGGGCCTTTATCTCCTCGAAGGAGGTGCCGGCGCCCACCACGGTGACGGTGGCGTCGGGGTAAAGCTCAGCTATGCGCGGCGCCACGGAGATGAGCATGAACGCCACGTGGGAGACCTCCCGGTCGAGACGGCCGAGATAGAGGATCCTGTGTCCCTTCACGTCTCCCATCACGTCCGTGACGGACGAGCTGTCCGCGTCGGGGGAAAATTTATCCGTGTCGATGCCGTTTATGGTGACGGTGATCCTGTTTTTAGGGATATCGTAATATTTTATCAGGTAGTCCCGCACGTCGTCGCTGACGGCGAGAGAGTACTGGCCCCAGCGGGAAAGAAGGCGCCACAGAAGAGACGGGTCGTACACGCCGTGGGTGGTGGTCACGAACCTGAAGCCCATCTTCTTCTGAAGGAGAGCGCAGATGAACGCCGGGATCCTGGCGTGAGCGTGGACCACGTCGAACCGCTCCTCCCGGATGAGCTTTTTCAGCCCCCGGTAGGATCTTATCGCGTGGGAGATGCGCTTGGTATTGAGAGGCAGCTCCACGTGACGGATGGAGTTTTTCGTCAGTTCCTCCACGTAGGCGCCGCCGCTGGACGCCACGGTGACCTCGTGTCCGCGTGCCGCAAGTTCGCGGGAGAGCTCGAGGATATGTGTTTCGGCGCCGCCGATATCCATCCCCATTGTGGTCATCAGAATCTTCATCTTTTCTTTTTCCTTTCCGGCTTCTTTGTCTCGCGCCGCGAGGCGGTCTTTTTCACGTTTTTTCCGGTGTTTTTACCGTTTTCGAGAAGCTCCCGGAGCATCTCTTTCCCGCGGGGGGAGCAGTAGTCCTCCGCCTCCGCGATGATCGCCCGGTTTTCCCGCCTGCGCCACTGAAGCAGGGCGCGGCAGATCTTCTTCTCTCTCGGGTCGGTGGGTGTATAGACTTTTTTCCCGGTGAACGGGTCGATCCCGGTATAATACATCACCGTGGAGGCGGTGCCGGGGGTGGGGTAAAAGTCCTGCACCTGATCCGGGTCGATCCCCGCCCTTTTGGTGTAGAGCGCCAGCTCCAGCGCGTCGTCCACGGTGCCGCCCGGGTGGGACGACATGAGATAGGGTACGAGATACTGGTCCTTCCCGTACTCCCGGCAGAGGGAGTAGAATTTTTCGGAAAATCTGTCGTACACGCCGATCCCCGGCTTGCCCATCTCCCGGAGCACCCGGTCGCTGCAGTGCTCGGGGGCCACCCGGAGCTGGCCGCTGACGTGATCCCGGACAAGTTTGCGGAGGAATTCGTCGTTTTTGTCGCACATGACGTAGTCGTACCGCACGCCGGAGCGGACGAAGACCTTTTTGACCCCCGGGATCTGCTCGATTTGCCGCAGGATCTCCGTATATTCCGAGTGATCCGCCTCCAGCATGGGGCAGGGCTTCGGAACGAGGCACTTTCTGTTTTTGCACATTCCCTCCGTCAGCTGCTTTTTGCAGGAGGGGTGGCGGAAGTTCGCCGTGGGGCCGCCCACGTCGTGGATATAGCCCTTGAAATCCGGATCCGCGGCGAGGGACTTCGCCTCCTCCACCACGGAGCGGACGGACCGCGACGTCACGGAGCGCCCCTGATGGAACGCGATGGCGCAGAAGTTGCACGCGCCGAAGCATCCCCTGTTATGGGTGATGGAGAATTTTACTTCTTCGATGGCGGGGACCCCTCCCGCCGCCTCGTAGGACGGGTGGTAGGTCCTCGCGTAGGGGAGCTCGTACACCCGGTCCAGCTCGTCCTCTCCGAGAGGCGGCTGCGGCGGGTTCACGACCAGCATCCGGTCGCCGTAGTACTCCACCACGGCGCGGCCGGTAACGTGGTCGTTGTTTTCATACTGAACGCGGAACGCGTCGGCGTAGGCGGCGCGGTCCGAGGCGAGAGTATCGAATTCATAGCCGCGTGGCGTCCCGTCGTCGCCGTATCCGCCGGCGGGCTCGAAGTTTATCTTCTCTCCCCTTTTGCAGACGTACGCCGTTCCGCGCACGTCCCGTATCTTGCCGACGGGAACGCCCCGGTCGAGAAGCTTTGCAAGGCGGACGACCGATCTCTCCCCCATGCCGTACATCAGTATATCGGCGCGGGAGTCCAGCAGGATCGACCGGCGCACCTTGTCCGACCAGTAGTCGTAGTGGGCGCACCGTCTCAGGGACGCCTCAAGCCCTCCGATGAGGATCGGCACGTCGCCGTATGCCTCGCGGATGCGGTTGCAGTAGACCGTCACCGCTCTGTCGGGACGGCGGCCCGCCGCCCCGCCGGGGGTGTAGTAGTCGCCGCTTCTCTTCTTTTTGGCCGCCGTGTAGTGGGCGACCATGGAATCTATGTTCCCCGCGGAGACGAGAAAACCGAGCCGCGGTCTGCCGAATTTCCTGAAGTCGTCGGCGCTCTTCCAGTCGGGCTGGCACAGCATGGCGCAGAGAAATCCGTTCTGCTCCAGCACCCGGGTGATGATGGCCGCGCCGAAGGACGGGTGATCCACGTATGCGTCGCCGCATACGTAGACGAAATCGGGGACGTCGTATCCCATCTCCCGGACCTCGTCCGGCGTTATCGGCAGAAATCTCGGCATTTTTTCGCCTCCGGTCCTTATCTTTTTATCCTGGCGAGCCGTCCGATCCCCTCGGCGAGGCCGTCGGCGAGAGCCGCGACGTCCTCCTCCGTGTTGGTGTGGGACAGACTGACTCTGACGGAGGAGTCGATCTCCTCCGGGGAGCACCCGAAGGCGGTCAGCGCGGGGCTGGTCTTCTTCGAGTAAGCGGAGCAGGCGGAGCCCGCGGACACACAGACACCCTTGCCTGAGAGGAAATTGAGCATGGTCTCGCTCTTTATCCCCGGCAGGGTCAGGTTCACGATATCAGGCACCGCCGCGGCGGGCGTTTTGACGCCGAGCCCCTTCTCAAAAAGGGGCGCGAGCTTCTCGTCAAGGTATTTCCTCAGCGCCGCCACCTTTTCCCGATAAACGGCAAAGTTCTTTTTCATGTCGCGGCAGGCGGCGGCGAACCCGGCTATGGAAATCAGATTCTCCGTTCCGGAGCGGAATCCGCCCTCCTGTCCGCCGCCGGGCAGGATCGGGGCGATATTCTTCCGTTTTATCACCTCTCCGGAGATATAGAGCGCCCCCGCGCCGCGGGGAGCGTGGATCTTGTGGGCGCTGACCGCCAGCGTGTCGACGCCGAGGGTGGCGGGGGTGAATCTCACCCTGCCGAATCCCTGGACCGCGTCGCAGTGGACCACCGCGTCCGGGAATCTCTCCTTCACCGCCGCGGCGGCCTCCTTCACGGAATAGATCGCGCCGGTCTCGTTGTTCACCAGCATGAATGCGGCGCAGAACACCTCCCGGCAGTCGCCGAGGGCGTCTCTAAGATATCCGGTATCGAGGACTCCGCCCGCCGTGGGCACGCGGATGAGCCGGCATCCCTCGTTCTCGAGGGCTTTTGCGGCGTTCTCCACGGACGGATGCTCGCCGTCGCCTATGACGACGGTCTCCGTGCCGTCGCGCCGTCTCGCCTTCGATCTGTACGAGCCGATGATCGCCGTGCAGTTGGCCTCGGTGCCCGAAGCGGTGAAGACCACCCGGTCCCGCGTCCCCGCGCGGACTCCGAGGGACTCCGCCACGGCGGCGCGCGAGTTCCCGAGCAGCCGCGCCGCCTCCGCCCCCTTCACGTGGGTCGAGGACGGATTCCCGTATACTGCGATCGCCGCTTCCATGGCTTCACGGGCAACTTCCGACACCTCCGTGGTGGCGGCGTTGTCAAGATAATGCTCTGTCATTGAGGCCCGGGCCTCCTCTCGGTCTTATTTTGAGAAACTGAAGTTTTCGATGATCTTCTCCACTTCGCCGACGTGGCTCTCCCACTTGTCCTCGGGAGCGCCGTAGGTCAGCACGTAGATCACGCCGCGCTTTACGGCGGCGACCTGGGTGTACTTGAACTTCGTTCCGTCGAAGGTGCCGCTGTAGATGTATTTCTCCGCGTCCGCACCGCCGAACTTCACTTTTTCGCCCTCGGTCACAAGCTCGAAATCGGGATAAAGCGCCTTCAGTTCGGACAGACCCGATTCCCACCAGTCCCTGACGGGGGTGTCGGTGTTCTCCGTCTCGCCGGTCATGACCATGACGGAGGAGCGGTCCTCCTTGGAGCAGTACGCCCGGGTGGAGGAATTCTGCACGTCGACGGTCCAGTCTTCGGGAACGTAAAGAGTGTAGCTCGCCGACTTGGGGTCGGAAGCCAGTTTCATCCCGTCGGGAACGTCGCTTTTTTTGCCGGAGCACGAGACGGCGAAAACCGCCGTGAGGATGAGAGCGACAGCTGCAATAATCTTTTTCATAACTTATCGGATTCCTTTCTTATTGCGTGATAACGCCGTCCTTGCCGGAACGGCGGACGTTAACTCTTTTTGTCGGCGCGGGTCCTTCTTCTCGCCGGAGACGGCGTAAAGTCTCTGTCGGACCTGATACAGCGTATCGCCAGAAGGACCGCCCCCGCCGCGGCGACGGTGACCGAAAGCAGGAAAAATATGCGCTTCGGGCCGGCGGGCAGGTTGCCGAACGGTTTGTTCCCGTCTTCTTCGGCGCCGATTATTTCTTCCGAGGTGAGGGTCGCGCTGTGGCACGCGATCCGCGTGAAGTCGACCGTGACCTCCCCCTCGGAACGTATCATCACCGCCACGTATCGCGGCTTTTCGACGTTCCCGCTCTTCGTGAGGTCGCACATGACCCGCAGGGCGCCGGTCCCTCCGGCGACCCCGGCGGAGTACTCGGTCCTTCCGCCGTCTCCGCCGAAGAGGAAGACGATCTCCGCGCCCTTCCCGGCGCTGACGGTCAGGTCGAACTCAACCAGAGGAGCCCGCGTGAGATACGTTTTCTCCGGGATCGTGCAGAGCGCGATGCCGAAAGCGTCGTCCTCGCCGAGGCAGCACCTGAGCGCGCGCTCGCCTCCGTCGCCCCGGGACACGGTCCCGAAGGACGTGACGCCCGTCCCGGCGGTCCATCCGCCGGCGGAATAGGAGTGGGAGAAATCCCACAGGGTGGCGCTGCCCCTGATGCCGTTCGGCGAAAATGCGTCGGCGCCCAGATGCTCCGTTCTGCTCTTTCCGTCGCTGCGAGGCGGCGACAGAACGGAAAAATCGTCCACAAGGCCGTCCGGCTCCACGGAGGAGAGGGAGAGGAATACCGCCCTCACCGAGGCGTAGGAGCTGTCGGAACACATCTCAAGGAATCCCGACGAGACCTTTTTTGCGGAAGTGCCCGCCTCCGGGACCCAGCACACCGCCGCGAACGCGGGAAAAGACGTCCCGTTGGCTCTCGCAGCGGACACGGCAAGATCCACCTCCGAGAACTCCCTTTCCCCGGAGAACGATATCACCGACCAGGGGACGGGTCCCATTCCGGAGAGCGCCTCGGCGGTGAACGCCGCCAGCACCTCCGCCGTGCCGTCCTTTGAACCGGAGGCGACGGGCACCGTCACGAAAACGGGGTCCCCGCTCCGGGACGCCGCCGACGAGGTAAGTCTCGCCAGAAGGGCGGCGGAATACGCAACCTCCCACGGGTCGTCCGCGGAGGCGCCGTATACGTCGGGGATTATCACCGACGAAATATTGTCGTATCTGCCGCAGAGGAACGAGACCACCGCCAGATACATATCAAGACCTCTTTTGTCGTCCTCTTCCGTCTCCCCGTCCCGGAGGAGCCACTCGGCGGGCTCGTCCGTGAGGAATCTCAGGTACATCTCCACGCCGGAGTTGGCGTAAAACTTCACGTCGGAGTCAAGGCGGCTGATCGCGCCGCCGTCCACGTAGTAAAGGGACGACCCTCGCGATACCGCGAGCCCCGCGGAGAGACTGTGCGATCCTCCGGTGAGAGCGTCAAGATCCACGTCCACGATGACCCTCGGGACTCCGGTCTCGAACACCCCCGCCGGGTCGGCGCCGTGAAGTCCGAAGACTCTGCCGGTGCCCTCCGCCACCTTCGGCGCCGCCGGGAACTGCTTTTTCGTTATGGGAATACCGCCGCCGTCGCCCTCTCCGACCTCCAGCCAGTACAGGTTTTCATAACCGCCCTGGGGGACGCCCTTGAGTGACACCTTGAACGAGAAGGTGTTCGTCGCCTTTGCGGCCGCGATCACCGTGACGTCTCCGCCGGAAAACGGAGCGGTGCAGAGTGACACCTTCTGCCCCACGTACCTGACGGACGCCGATTTTGTCAGTTTCCCCTCGTAGAAGAGGGTGCCGTCCGCGATCTCGTTCCTCGTGGCCGTGCATGGCGCCTCGCCCGCAAGATCGTCCTCGCCGGCGCGGCGTATCTTTATGTATTTTACGTTGAACGGACTGTTGTCCGAGCTTCTCAGGGTCAGGGTGTAGTTTTCCGCGCACCCGTACGGGATGCGGAACATATACGAGAACTCGCCGTCCCGGACCGGGATCGACGCGGAATTCTGCGGCGCGTCCGCAGGTCCGCGGTCCGACGGACCGCCTTCGCGGAAAAATTCAGCCGAAACGGATCCGGAGGCGGCTGCGAGCCGTATCTCCGCGTAGTAAACGTAACGGCCGCCGTCCGCCCCGCCTGAGGGAATCCCGTCTGAGGGGATCCCGCCCGGGTCCAGCGCGCCGCTGAGCTCCGCGGTGCCGTTCTCGGGTATGACCTTGAGTCCCCCGCTATCCGGCGCCGCCGCGCCGGAGTCGACCGAAAGGGACCGCGAGGACATCCGGCTCATGAGGTCGAACACCGCCCCGTCCGCGGATCGGATCTCCGAAAAAGTCAGCGTGCCGGGCGCCGCGCCCGTGGGCTTCCACTCCGCCGAAACGGAAAACGAGTTGATCTTCGCGTTCTTCCCGAGGTCGGACAGATCGCAGTAAAGCGTCCGCCGGACGCCGGCCTTCAGCCGGTCGCGGAAAACAAGCGTTTTCGTGCCGGAGACAAAGGAAACGATGACTTTTATTTCCGTCGGAGAGCCCTCTCCGTCGGGTGTGTAAAGCAGATCGAGCGCTGCGGCCCCGGGCGCCGTCGCCGACAGTTTTCCCGTGGATCGGATCACGGCGACGCCGGGCTCGACCGGACCCGCGGGCCCGTTCCCTTCCGGGCCGGGATCGGTCAGCGTGACGGTCACGTCGCCACCTTTCGCGCGTTTCACCGTTCTGTCCGCGTCTCCCGCCGCGGAAAGGGCGGGCTCGTCATCGAATATCGCCTCTCCCTTCGGGAAAGAGGGATCCTCTCCGCCCTCCGGAGTAACGAAGGCGAAGGATCTCCCCGTTCCCATCGCGGCGCAGTTGCCCGCGAGAAGAAGGAGCGCCAGCGCCGCGGCAAGCGCGACGATCAGTTTTTTCGTTCTCACTTGAGACCTCCGTATATAGTGTCACGCCGGACGGTTTTCTCGTTTTTTTCAGCCGCCGGGTGATAACAGCTCATACAACTCCAACATATATAATACCACAAATATCGTATTTTTGAAATAGTAAAGAAGAGGAAAACCCGCAAAAAGGAGCTGCGTCCATCCGCGGGGCCCTTCGGGACCAGGTTTTTTCGCGGTGGCGCTTTGAAAAGCGCCCCCGCACCCCCTGAAACTTTTTTTGAAAAGAACAAACGTATTCCGCGAGCGAAATCAAGATGATCTGAGATTGGGTCACGCAGGAACTGAGAAAGGCTTATGAGGGGAAGCATCACTTTTGCCGCAGGGCAAATGCATCACAAAAAATCTCCGGATCGCTCCGGAGATTTTTTCGTATTTAGTTTTACGCAAGGTTTGCCGAGCCGCCTCTCGCCAGGGTCTGCGCCACCTTGACGCCGTCCACGTCCTGGATCTTCTTTCCCCCGTTCACGGCCAGATACGCCGCCACGCCGGCGGCCTCGCCGATCTGGTTCAGGTT
>JAFWWR010000256.1 GCA_017518025.1 Clostridia bacterium | reverse complement strand
GCGGGCAGCCGCGTCACCGTCTGCGACGGCGACGGCGAGGTGATCTGCTCGTTCGTGGCTGACAAGGAATTCGCCAACGTGGTGCTGGCCGCGCCGGAGCTCAAGATCGGGGACAAGTATACCGTCTTTATCGGAGGCGAATGCGACGGGGAGTCCGGGACCGCGGGATTCGTCCGGGGCGGCAAGCTCACCGGAGGAACGGCCGCGGCAGAGGTCACTCTGACCGAAAGCATGGGACAGCCCAGCCAGTTCACACCCGGAGGAGCGGGACCCGGCGGACCCGGCGGAATGACTCCCCCGGATCAGGGAGGCGGAATGGCGCCCCCGGACCAGGGAGGCGGTCAGATGCAGCCTCCGGGCGGAATAAACGGATAAAAACGAAAGGGCGCCGCGCTCCGCGGAGCCCTTTCTGATCAGGTCACTTGACAAAACGGCGCAAATATCGTAAAGTATATAGGATAATGGCGAAAGCGAGGCGTCACTCACGATGAAGATCGATATAAATGAAATATTCTCCTCACACACCGGAGTCCTGGACTTTGACGTGACATCCGACGGGATCCGGGAGATCACGGAGACCGGGATGATACCGGACTACGTGCGCATTCCGGACGACGGGATCAGAGTCACGGGACAGTTCCGCAGCGCGGGAGAATTCATCTACCTCAGCGCGTCGGTGACTGTACGGTACAAAACGGATTGCGACAGGTGCCTCCGCGAGATCGACGGTGAGACGTCCTTCGACCTCCGGCGGAGCGTAGCCGTTTCGGGAGGCGCGGGGCGCGGACAGACCGTCCCCGACGACGGCGTCGACGAGGAGGACGTGATCGCCGCGACGGACGGCGTGGTCGATCTCGACCCGGTCCTCGCCGAGGAGATCGCGCTCATGCTTCCGACTCATTTTCTGTGCTCCGAGGACTGTCCGGGGCTCTGTCCCGTGTGCGGAAGACTGCGCGGCGACCCGGAGTGCAAATGCGCCGAAAAAAAAGAAATCGATCCTCGGCTCGCAATTTTGAAAAAACTACTTGATAATTCCGAAGAAGTGTAGTATAATATAGTTCGCTGTTCTGAAAAAACAAGGTTTTAAGCATAAATCAGGAGGTGTTAAGTCATGGCAGTACCGAAGGGTAAGGTATCGAAGGCGCGCAGAGATAAAAGACGTTCCAACGTCTGGAAAATCAATATTCCCGGCATGGTAAAGTGCTCCCATTGCGGCGAATATAATCTTGCACACCGTGTTTGCAAGTCCTGCGGCTACTACAACGGCAAGGCCGTCGTGGAAAAAGAAGAGGCGTAAATATTGCATTATGCCCGGACCGTGGCGTTCACCATGACGCGACGGTCTTGTTTTTCCGAAAGGATTTTCGAGATGAAGTATACACCGCCATTGAGCGATAAAAAAGTGACCGCGGCAATCGTGATCCTTTTCGCGTTCTCCTTAGTGTGTTTCGTCATACCCGGCACCGTGGGCTCCTTCGGAGTGATCCCTCCCGCCGTTTTCCAGCTTGCGGGAGTCATCTCGGGAGTTGCGGGGATCTTTCTCGCCGTGCGGTACAGATTCACCCGGTTCACATACTCCGTCACGCTCCGCGAAAGGGGCGCGGACGAGGATGCGATCGAAGCGTGGGAAGACGAGACGGACGTGACGAGGATCCCGCCGTCGCTCCTTGACTTCACCGTTGTGAAGTCTCAGGGAAAACGCCCGGGAACCGTAGAGTGCGTCCTCTCCCTGGACGATCTCAAAAAGGTCGTCCGGATCACCGGGAAGAATAAACTCTCGGAGACGGCGAAGGAGGAGTTCGGTTGTTCCGTCCTCTACGACTACACCGCAAACATCGCCCCGACCATGGTGACGGTGCTGATCTTCACGGAAAACGGCAAAAATATCGCCGTCGCCATCGAGTGCGACGAGCAGATGACGGGGGCGCTCTACTCCGTCGCCACGTCGGACAAATACGGAAAAGGAAGCTGATCGGAGGTCGGTATGGGTAAGATCATAAGGAGATTTCTCACAGCTCTTCTCGCCGTGGTCATCGGCCTCATAATCGCGCGGGCGCTCATCTCCGGCTACAAAGGGGAATTCAAGCGCCTGACCGCCACCAACAACCTGAAAAGATACTACTCCGACGTCGGCGCGTTCAAGGTAAAGACTCACAAGATCGGTTCGGCGCTGTCGACGAAACGCCAGTTCTCCGCATACGCGCTGAGATACGTCCCCGAGGCGGAGGAGCTGCAGATCACCCTCCGGTATAACGACGGGACGTACCGTTACGCCGGTGTGGAACAGGGGACGGAGTTTTTGTACACACTGAGAAACGGAACGACGGAGGAACAGATCCCCGGGACGGTCAACGGCTCAAAACGGTGGCTTATGTATCACTTCGTCACCGTCTCCTTCGAAGGAGTGCGTTTCGATCCCGGCGCGGACGATCTGTCCGTACTGTCCTACATCGATGATCAGGCGTTCGACGAAGTGCTGATCCATCATCACACGCAGGAGTTTACGGAGCGCGAGCTGACAAAAGCGGAAATACGGTCGCTCGACGAATAAAAACAGACAAAAAAACCGTTCCGGGTCATCCCCGGAACGGATTTTTCATTCCGTTATGAGTTCCACGCCCTCGCCGACGACCACGGCCTCGCCGGCGGAGACTATGACGTTCCGCCGCACCTCGGCCCGGCGGACGTTCTCTAAGATAAGGCCGTGCATGCATCGGGGGCAGTCGATCAGATTGTCCTCGATCACCACGGTCCCGTGGGTCAGGGCGGGCCTCTCCGCCTCCATGCGGACCGTCACGCCGCCGCACTCGTTCGACACCGTACCGTTGTCGGTGAAACGGCACCGCCGCACCGTCACGAGCTCCGAGTTTATTCCCTCTTCCCAGCCGCCCTCGGCGGCTATTTTCACGGGGCTCTCAAAAACGCAGGAAAAGTCGCAGTTCTCTATCAGCGCGGTCCTGGATTTTATCAGGACCGACCGGGCGTGGTGGTTCCTCATGGTGCAGTTCACGAACTCCACGTCGGGCACCTCGTCCGGGTCCGCGAAATAATATCCGTCCAGGTTTTCGGGCAGGTCCCGGTCCAGCGTGACGGTGCATCCCCACGCCGCCCGATCCGGTTCCACTCCGGTAACGCGGTAGACGTCCTCCGGATGAAGGGATTCCTTCCTCACCAGCTCCAGCCGGTCGCCCACCTGCGGGCAGAGGAGCTTCATGCCGTGGGGGCCGTCCGGAGACGTAATGGTCAGGAACACGGTGTTCCTCCCGTGGGATCTCACAACGTAGTAGTAGGTATGCACGTTCGTGGTGTCGTCCCCCTGTCCCTCGAAGCGGCATCCGTCGAAGCGGACCTTGCCCCGGCAGGCGCAGAAATGGGTGGCGTCGGTATTGGTGGATACCTTGTCCCCCGCCGACGGGACGACGCGGAGCCGGTCCATAACGATATCCCGGCTCTCCTGGGCGGTGATCCCCATGCCGGGATGGTTGTGGATCGTCACGTCCGCCAGCAGGGTGTTGACCGCCTTGTAGATGAATATCGCGGGGCGGCCGTGGAACGTGTGGGAGTAGTAGACCTCGTCCCCGACCTCCGGCTCGCCGTCTCCGCGGAACACACATTCAAAGTGAGTCGGATCGACGTATTTCAGTTCCTTGGCGCGGACGAGTTCGTTTATGAACCGTCCTGCGCGGGGCGAGTAGTAAGACTGCCGCATCAGCGGCGTGCGCGCGGTCAGGGGCTCGCTGAAGACGAGCGTCCCCCGGGTCACGTCTCCGTCGCGCCGTATCTCAGTGACGACGCCCTTTGAATACGGCCGCCTTTTGTGATCTACGGTCAGCCCGCGCAGAGTGACGTTCTCGCACTCGCTGATCGAGACGGTCTCCATGAAACCGTCCACCAGCAGCGTCGCGCCGTACCCCTCGACGGTCGAGCCAACGTGTCCGCGGAAATCAAGGCCGATGTCGTATTCATAGTCCGGGGTGAACATCACGGACTCCGGATTTTCCCCGTAATCGCCGTTCATCAGCGCCCGCTGCGCCTCCCGCGCCCTCTCTGACGTGATATTATAGGTCCCCGGTTCCACCACAAGCGTGGTGCCGGGGTTTTCTTTCATGAAATCGAGCGCCGCCTTAAAACGCGTGCGGTCGTCGGTCCCGGGATAGTCGCTGAGATAGATCTTACTCATTTTTCTCTCCTTTTACATCTGTTCTGCCAGCGCGCGGGCGAGGTCGTTCCCCGTCACGCCGTATATGCCGGTCTCCGTCCCGGAAAGACGGGACGCGATCTCATTTTTGTCGAACGGGGCGCCGACGAGGCAGTCGAGGGAGGTGCCCTCCACGGCAAAGTAATCTCCGCTCAGCGCCGCCGCGGTTATGACGCCGCCCTTGACGGAGAACGACGCCTTGACGTTGCCCGCCGGGAAACGGCAGAGATATTCCGCCTCAAACGATGGTGACGGCGTAAAAACGTTTTCCCTCCCGCGGAACCGGAGTTCCGCGAGCTCCTCGATCCTTCTGACGTCTTCCTCCGTGAGTGAATACGGCGCAAAGCGCTCCCCGAGGATATCCGAGAGGGCGCGGATCAGCATTTCACGGAATACCTCCGTCGTTCCGGCGGCGGGAATGTATTCCCGCACGTTAGTCACCCTGTCCCGGACGGATTTTATGCTTTTCGAGGTGATCTTGTAGTCCGGCGGCGACGTTGAACGCACCATCTCGCCGATATCGGTGTCGAAAAGGAGCGACCCGTGGTGGACGGTGCTCCCGCGGAGCTTGAACTGGGCGTTTCCGGAGATCTTTCTCCCGCCGAGCAGGATATCGTTACGTCCGCCCCTCTCCGCCGGGATCCCCAGGGAGTTCAGCGCGGAGACCACCGGCTCCATGTACTCGTCGAAGCCTATCTCGCGGCTGCCGTCCCGCCTGATGAAGGAATACTGGAGGCCGCCGCCGTCGGTGTAGATCGTCCCTCCGCCGGAGAGACGGCGAACGAGGTTTATTCCCTTCTCCTCCGCGTAGGCGAGATCGATCTCCTCCCACGCATTTTGGTATTTGCCTAACATCAAAGTGGGGGAGGTGCTCCACAGAAGGAGGACCGCGTCTCCCGCGTCTTTCTCGGCGGCGAAATAATATTCCGCCCCGAAGTTGAAGTACGGATCGACGCTTTTCGTGTCAACGTAGATCATCTCGTCTCTCCGTTTTTCTCACGCACCGCGAGAGCGTCGCGGTACAGATCCGCAGCCAGGTACGAGCTGCGCGCCAGGGGATCGCAAACCGCGCCGAGGAACCCCATTTTCCGGGCGTCCGCGGCGTAATCGGCGAAGGTCTCCGGGGTGACGTACTCGACCACGTTCAGATGGTCCTCCGAGGGCTGAAGATACTGCCCCGCAGTGAGGAGATCGCATCCGGTCTCCCGGACGTCGCGCATCAGCTCCCGCACCTCGTCCCGGGTCTCGCCGAGGCCCACCATAAAAGCGGTCTTGACCATGGCGGAGGGGTAGTTGTCCTTGACGTACTTCAGCACGCCGAGGGATCTTTCGTATACCGCCTGAGGCCGGGCGACCGGGTAAAGGCGTTTCACGGTCTCCACGTTGTGACCGAGCACGTCCGGGGACTCGCGTATGACGGTGTCGATCGCTTCCCTGTCGCCCCTGAAATCCGGTATCAGCACCTCCACCGTGGCGGAGGTCATCTCTCTTATCTCGCGGATCACCGCGGCGAAGGCGGACGCGCCGCCGTCCGGCAGGTCGTCCCTTGTGACGCTTGTGATCACCGCGTGGGTGAGCCGAAGCCGCTTCACGGCGTCCGCCACCCGGCGGGGCTCGTCGGGATCCGGCGCCTCCGGCGCGCCGCAGTCCACGTCGCAGAAGCGGCAGTTCCGCGTGCACTTCTTCCCGAGGATCATGAACGTGGCGCTCCCGCATTTACTGCATTTGCCTATATTCGGGCATCCGCTCTCGCGGCATACCGTATTCAGTTCCAGTCCGTCGGCAAGGGCGTATATGGCGTTCACCTCGCGCATATTGTAGCGGACTCTGAGCCATTCGGGTTTTTTGTTCTCCAAGATCACATCTCCACTTCCATCAGCGGCGCGCCCACCTCCACCTCGTCTCCTTCGTCGACGAGAAGGCGCAGGACGGTCATGTTCTCCTCCGCTTCCACGGCGCTGATCGCCTTTTCGGTCTCGGTCTCGAAAAGCTCTGAGCCGGACTCCACTTTCTGTCCCGGTTCGACGTTCCAGCGGCAGAGCACCGCTTTTTTCATTCCCTTTTTAAGTTCGGGCATGGTTACCGTTTTCTTCATTCTGTGTCTCCCATCAGGTAATGATCATTTTCCGCTGAGGATGAATCCCGCCGCATCGCCGGCGAATGATCCGTCGGAGGTCGCCCGGGTCAGCGCGTCCCGGAGCGCAGCTCTGTCGAGCCGGGCGCCGATGAGGACGTTTTTGATCTCATTTTCATAGGGTCCGCTCCACTCCGCACCGTCTATGACGCCGCGTTTCGACGTGTACGAGAGCCGGATCTTTCCCATTTTCGTGTCTTTCCCGCCGCGGAACGAGAATTTCGGCGAGGAGCCGATATTCCACTCCCACGAGGCGTATTTTTCGGCGAGCTTCTCTATCGCATCCGTGTCGAACGATTCCGGCTCAAGGGGCGCCGCGCCTCCGCTCACGATCCGTCCGATCTCGTCGGCGAACTCCTCCGGATCGGGATCGCCGCCGAGCACGTCGATCATATTCCCCACCGGCGCGGGATTGCTCCCAATGGCCGCCGAGTCAAAGCACGCCGACGGAGGCGTCGTGAATCGCCGAAGATCGTTAAGATCGGCGGAATACAGAAGCGTTCCGTGGTGGAGAACTCTGCCTCCCACAGTCGTTTGGGCGCTGCCGGAGATTTTCTTGCCCTTCACGGTGACGCAGGAGCCGGAAATCTCCGCGGGAACGCAGAGCTCCCGCAGCGCCGCCGCCACCGGGGCGATGAAGGCGGGATAGTCGAGTCCGTTTTCGTCTTTGCTCCTGATGACGGTGTAGTTGATATTCCCCCCGTCGTGATATACCGTGCCCCCGCCGGTGATACGGCGGATCACGGCGACTCCGCGATCCTCCGCCAAGGGGACGTCACACTCGGCGAATATGTTCTGAAATCTCCCCGACACCACCGCCGGTCCGTTCCGCCAGAGGCAGAAGATCTCCTCGTCCGTGTCAAGGGAGAGCAGATATTCCTCCAGCGCGAGGTTGAAGCGGGGGTCGAGGGATCGGCATCTTACGTAGATCATATCTCAGTCCGGGTTCCGCTCCGCCAGGCGGTCGTGATACGTCCGGTAGAAGGTCTCGTATCTGTCTTCGTCCAGCGCTTCCCGGATCCTCAGCATAAGTTCGTTATAGAAATGGAGGTTGTGGGTGACGGCCAGCATCATCCCCAGCGCCTCTTTCGCCTTGATAAGGTGGCGGATGTAGGCGCGGCTGTGGTTCCGGCACGCCTCGCAGGTGCAGCCGGGTTCGATGGGCCTCTTGTCCCTCGCATACTTTTCGTTGAGCAGGTTCATTTTGCCGTTCCAGGTGAACACGTTGCCGTGGCGGGCGTTCCGCGAGGGCATCACGCAGTCGAAGAAGTCCACTCCGCGCCACACCGCCTCGACGATGTTCTGGGGCGTGCCTACTCCCATAAGGTAGCGGGGCTTGTCCTCAGGCATGTACGGCTCCACCGCCTCGATGATGCGGTACATCTCCTCGGCGGTCTCACCAACGGCGAGACCTCCGATGGCGTAGCCGTCGCAGGGGATCTCGCGGATCACTTTCATATTTTCGATGCGGAGATCCTCGTAGGTGCTTCCCTGATTGATCCCGAAAAGCATCTGCCGGGGATTGACCGTCCCCTCCTCGCCGTTCAGCCGGTCCATCTCTGCACGGCACCTCGTGAGCCACCGGGCGGTGCGCTCGCAGGATCTTTTCGCGTAGTTGTACTCCGCGGGGTTCTCCACGCATTCGTCGAAAGCCATGGCGATGGTGGAGCCGAGATTCGACTGGATCCTCATGCTCTCCTCGGGGCCCATGAAAATGCGCCGTCCGTCCACGTGGGAGGCGAAATACACGCCCTCCTCCTTGATGCGCCTCAGCTTGGCGAGGGAGAAGACCTGAAATCCGCCGCTGTCGGTGAGAAGCGGCCCGGTCCAGCCGGAAAACTCCCGGAGTCCGCCCATATCGCGGATAAGCCCGTCGCCGGGGCGGATATGGAGGTGGTAGGTGTTCGACAGCATGACCTGACAGCCGTTCTCGCGCAGGTCCGCGGCGGAAAGGCCGCCCTTTATGGCTCCGCAGGTCGCCACGTTCATGAACACCGGTGTCTCTATCACGCCGTGCGGCGTGACGAACCTGCCGCGTCTGGCGCGGCTCTGCGCGTCTTTCTTAATGAGAGTAAACATTTCAGTTACCAAGCCTTCCGAACTGTCTGTCGATGGACGATTTCTTGATTTCAAAGGCCACCGGCCTGCCGTGAGGACAGGTGCGGATCACCGTGCCGTCGGGATTTTTGACCAGAAGCCGGTCGCAGATCCATTTTATGTGCTCGATCCCGTATTTACGGCCGCCTTTGACCGCCGCCTTGCACGCCGACTGGAACAGCCGCGCCTCGAAAAACTCCGCGGACGCGGATTCCACCGACGCGGTGGTGTCGGCAAGGCGGGACGCGAGGGTGGCGAACAGCTCCTTCGCTTCCGTGGCGTCAAGCTGCTCCGGGATCTGGGTTATGGTCGCATTCGTGCGGGAGCCGCTGTCTTCCAGAGTGAAGTCGAATCCGAGAGCGCGGACGTCGTCCGCGAAGTCCCGGAGCGCCTCGCCTTCGTACGCCGCCAGGTCCGCTTTTACGGGCTCCAGCATGATCTGACCGTTCTTCTCCGCCCTCCGCGCGTTACGGCAGAGCTCCTCGAACAGGATCCTCTCGTGGGCGGTGTGCTTGTCGACGAACAGAAGGCGGTCTTTCAGTTCAAGTATAACGTAGCAGTTGTACGCCTCGCCGATGATGACGTACTCCGGCGGGTCCACGGGGCCGGGATCGGTGACTTTCACCGTGTCCGGCACTTCCGTCGCGATCGGATTCGGGTCCCGTTCCGTCACGGGGAGGGGTTTGTCGTCCTCTTTTGCTTCCTTGAAGACGGGAGCTCCTCCCACCGCCTCTTTTATGCGTATCTGCTCGGGCTTCGGCCGCGGTCCGTCCGCCGGAACGAACGCCCCGAGGAGCCGTCTCGCCTCGTCTGCGTCGATCCGGAACGGCTTTCTGCCGCCGGGAGTGGCGGGCGGCGCGGGGATTTCCTCCGCTTCGGGGAGGCCCGCGTCAAGCTCCGGGCGGATCGCCTCCGCCTCAAGCGCGCTCTTCACCGCGTAGTACACGGCATCGAAAATGATCTTCTCGTTGGTGAACTTGACCTCCAGCTTCGCCGGATGGACGTTCACGTCGGTGGCGGCGGGGCTCACCTCAAGGTTCAGCACGCAGAAGGGGAACCTGTCCGGCGGGATCTTCGCCTTGTACGCCTGTTCGACCGCCGCCATCATGGTGCGGCTCTTGACGAGCCGTCCGTTGACGAAGGTGATCTCGTAATTTCTGTTGGGGCGGAACAGATCGGGCTCGGAAATATAGCCCGTGACCTTCACTCCGTCCGATTCCCTCCTCACTTTGAGGGAGCGGTTCGCCGTCTCCCGTCCGAAGACCGAGTAGATCGCGTTGCGGAGCTCGCCCTTGCCCGACGTGACGAACTTCATCACGCCGTCGCTTATGTATTTCATTGCCACGTCCGGGCGGGAGAGCGCGATGCGCTCCACCACGGCGCTGACCGCCGCCGCCTCCGTGGCGTCCCTCTTCAAAAACTTCCGTCGGGCGGGGACGTTGTAGAACAGATCCTCCACGACGACGGTGGTGCCGTCGGCGCATCCCACCTCGGTGACGGCGGGCGTTCCGCCGCCCTCGCATTCCAGCATGGCTCCCATGGGATTCTGCGCGGGTTTTGAGAAGATCCGGATCTTCGACACCGATGCGATGGCGGCCAGCGCCTCGCCGCGGAACCCGAGAGTGCCGATGGCGCTGAGATCCTTCGCCGTCTTTATCTTACTGGTGGCGTGACGGAGGATCGCCACGGGAAGGTCGTCCGGATCCATCCCGCACCCGTTGTCGGACACGCGGATGAAGGTGACTCCGCCGTTCTGTATCTCCACGGTGACAGAGTCCGCTCCGGAGTCGATGGAGTTCTCGATGAGCTCCTTGACCACGGACGAGGGGCGGTCCACCACCTCGCCGGCGGCGATCAGATTCGCAACGTCGAATCCGAGTATGTTGATCTTTCCCATATCTGTCTCCGTTCCGTTTTGCGTTCGGTTATCTGTCGATCAGTTTCTTCCACTCGAAGATGAGATTTATCGCCTCGATGGGGGTCAGGGTGTTGATGTCGCACTTTTTGATCCCGTCGACGATCTCGTCGGTGAAGGCGTCCGTCATGGGGATGGCGAGGGTATCGTCGGGAACTTCCTTCGACGGTCCCGTCTTCGCCCGGGGTGCGGCGGCGCCGTCGGCCTCCAGCTCCTTCAGGATGACCTTCGCCCTTTTGGTGATCTCGGCGGGCACGCCCGCGTGCTTCGCAACCTCGATGCCGTAGCTGTCGTCCGTGGGGCCCTTTACGATCTTGCGCAGGAAGGTTATGTCGTCGCCGCGCTTCTTGGCGGCGATGTTGTAGTTCACGAGGCCGTCCAGTTCTCCCTCCAGCTCCGTCAGCTCGTGGTAGTGGGTGGCGAACATGGTCCGTGCTCCGAGCTTCTTCGAGGCGGTGTACTCAGCCACCGCACGGGCGATGCTCATGCCGTCGTAGGTGCTGGTGCCGCGGCCGATCTCGTCGTAGATGATGAGGGAGCGCCGCGTGGCGTTGTTCAGGATATGCGCCACCTCGCGCATCTCAAGCATGAAGGTGGACTGGCCCGACGCCAGATCGTCCGACGCGCCGACCCGGGTGAACAGCTTGTCCACGATGCCGATCCGGGCGTAGGACGCCGGGACGAAGGAGCCGATCTGCGCCATAAGCACGATGAGCGCCGTCTGCCTCATGTACGTCGATTTGCCCGCCATGTTGGGCCCGGTGATAAGGGCGAGGCGGTTCAGACCCGTGTCGAGGTACGTGTCGTTGGGCACGAAATACGAGTCCCGGACGAACCGCTCCACCACCGGGTGTCTGCCGTCGCGGATGTCGATCACGTCTCCGCCGTCCACCTCGGGGCAGGTGTAGCTGTTCTCCGCAGCCACCTCGGCAAACGAGATAAACACGTCAAGCTTCGACAGGGCGGACGCCGTGGTCCGGATCCTGTCCTCCGCTCCCTCCACGGTGTCGCGGACGGCGCAGAACAGCTCGTATTCCAGATTCTTCAGCCGCTCCTCCGCGCCGAGGACGGTGGACTCCATCTCCTTCAGCTCGTCGGTGATGTACCTCTCCTTGTCGGAGAGCGTCTGTTTTCTTATGTATCCTTCCGGGACCTGCTCCGCCGCGGAGCGGGGCACCTCTATGTAGTAGCCGAAGACCCGGTTGTATCCGATCTTCAGGTTCTTGATCCCGGTCTTTTCTTTCTCGCGGGCTTCGACTCCCTTGATGAAGTCGCGGCCTCCGTTCATGATGTATCGCAGCTCGTCAACGTCCCGGTCGTATCCGTCCCGGATCATGCCGCCCTCCCGGACGAGGAACGGCGGCTGGTCGACGATGGCGCGGTCGATGAGAGCGCGGATATCGTCAAGCTCGTCGAGCTCGCCGTAGATGACGGAAAGCTCTCCGCTGCGGACGTCCTCCAGCATGGCGCGCACGCCGGGCACGATCTCCAGGGTCTGGGCGATGGCGCGCAGATCCCGGGCGCTGGCCGTGCCGTATACCACCTTGGTGATGAGCCGCTCCAG
This sequence comes from Clostridia bacterium, assembly GCA_017518025.1. Classification (GTDB taxonomy): domain Bacteria; phylum Bacillota; class Clostridia; order Oscillospirales; family CAG-272; genus RUG11130. Next base: position 9,299 of record JAFWWR010000256.1, on the reverse strand, counting down.
GTCAAGAACGGACGCCATTTTCGCTCTCAGCTCCTCCCGGAGCATGAAGTTGTCGTAAAGCTCGGACACCGCCTGCTGGCGCTTGGTGATCCCGGCGGCGCCGGTCAGCGGATGCTCGATCATGGATTTGAGCAGACGGGCGCCCATGGCGGAGGTGGTCTTGTCAAGCACCCACAGGAGAGAGCCGCGCTTTTCCTTGGTCAGCATGGTCTCCGTAAGCTCCAGATTGCGCCTGGTCGCCACGTCCATCTCCACGAATTCCGAAGAATCGTAGGAGGAAAGCTTCTTTATGTATGAAATATCCTTCATCTGAGTCTCGGCGATGTATTTCAGCGCGGCGCCGGCGGCCACCAGCGCGGCGCGGGACGTGTGTCCCTCCACCTCGTCGCCGAACTGCTTCCGCACTCTCTCGAGGCACTCGTCCTCGATGAAGTACCCCGCCACGCGCTCCGTGATGAGAGCGCCGCTTCTGTCCTTAAGAAACTCGCCGAGCTGCGGGAAATCCTTCATACGCGCGTTGGTGACAAGCTCCTTCGGCGAGTAGGTGGACATCTCCGTCAGCACGCTGTCCTCGCCGGTGTCGACCTCCACGGAGGTGGCGCAGACGTAGGCGGTGGAGATATCCGCGAAGCAGAGCCCAACGGTACCGCCGTCGCGGTACATGGTGGCGAGGTAGTTGTTCTTATCCTCGCTGAGCAGGTCGGACTCGATGACCGTGCCCGGGGTGATCACGCGGATGACCTCCCTTCTCACCAGAGTCTTCGTCTTGGAGGGATCCTCCGTCTGCTCGCAGATCGCCACCTTGTAGCCCTTTGCGATCAGCTTGCCGATGTAGGGCTCGCAGGCGTGGTACGGGATGCCGCACATGGGCGCGCGCTCCTCCTCGCCGCAGTCCTTCCCCGTCAGGGTCAGGTCAAGCTCGCGTGACACGAGCTGTGCGTCCTCGAAAAACATCTCGTAGAAGTCGCCGAGCCGGAAAAACAGGATAAAATCCCGATACTGGTCTTTGATTTTCAGATATTGTTGCATCATCGCGGTGAATGCCATATCCGTCTCCGTTCTGCCGCGTCGCGCGGCGTGGTGATATCAGTCGTGCAGGCCGGCGCCGTCAGTGGCATCCGCCGCAGGTGGAGCAGTCGTGGGTGCAGGGGTTCTGCCCCGTTATGGCGAACTGGAGCTCCGCCCATACCTGATTCGTCAGCTCGTCGAATTCCCTTTTCGCCTCCACGTATTCGAGATAGACCGGGTGGCTCACGATCTTCGAGTACAGCTCGTCGATCAGCGCGGCGGACTTATCCCGCGCATCCTTGTCGGACGCGACGGCGACGATCTTGTCCTGCTCGTCGTTGTACCGGTTTATGAGGGACATGAGCTCTTCGTCGCGCTCGTAGGCGTCGAGGGCGCCGTTCATCTTCGCAAAGCTCGGGTCGGCTTTTATCATCTCGCCGAGCTCGTGTATTTTCTCTGTCATTTCGGTGGTCATTTTCTTTATCCTTTCGTTTTTGGCGTTTGTCTTATACTATCTTTCCGGTGAGGGAGAACGCCCCCGCCTCTGTGATCTCCACGTCGACGAAGGAGCCGATCAACGACGGGTCGCCGCTGAAATGGACCGGCCTCGCCGGGTCGCCCCGGCCCGTCAGCATGGACGGATCCGTGCGGCTGATCTCCTCCGTCAGCAGGCGGACTTTTCTGCCGAGGAACCGCTTGTTCCGCTCGTCGGAGACGGCGGTCTGCAGCGCGAGGAGCCGCTCCATCCGCTCCGCGGACACCTCGTGAGGCACCGCGGGGGTCATCTTCGCCGCGGGGGTCCCCACGCGGGGGGAATATATGAATGAGAAGACCATGTCGTACCTGACGCGCCGGAGCAGGTCCATGGTGTCCTCGAAATCCGCGTCCTCCTCGCCGGGGAAGCCGACGATTATATCCGACGTCACCGTCACGTCCGGGATCTTTTTCTTCATTTTATCAATGATCCCGAGGTAGTGCTCCCGGGTGTATTTTCTGTTCATCCGCTCCAGGATCCGGTCGGAGCCGGACTGGACCGGCAGGTGGAAGTGCTTCACCACCTTCTCCTCCTCCGCGATCACGTCGATGAGCTCGTCGGAAGCGTCCTTGGGGTGGCTCGTCATGAACCGCAGGACGAAGTCGCCGTCGAGACGGCAGATGCGGCGCATCAGCTCCGCGATGGTGCAGCCGTGGTCCGACTCCGTGCCGTAGGAGTTGACGTTCTGCCCAAGCAGGGTGATGGACTTTGCTCCCCCGTCGATCAGCCGCTTCGCCTCCTCGATCACGTCGTCGGGATCCCTGCTCCGCTCCCTGCCCCACACGTATGGGACAATGCAGTAGGAGCAGAAATTATTGCAGCCGTACATGACGGAGAGCCACGCGGAATGGGGAGTTTTCGGGAAGACCGGAACGCCCTCGGCGATGCCGTAGACGTCGCTCTCCGCGAATTTTCGTTTTCCTCCCATGGCTTCCGCCACCAGGGACGGCAGCCGGTAGAGAGAGCCGGTGTCGAAGGTGAAGCTGACGTAGGGGTAGCTGTTTTTAAGCGTGTCAGCGCGGTGTTTTTGGGAGGTCATGCAGCCGCCCACGCCGATGATAAGGTCGGGATTCGCCTCTTTGAGGTGCTTGAACGTGCCTATGACGGAGAGCGCTTTCTTTTCCGCGTGCTCTCGGATGGCGCAGGTGTTCACGAGGATAAGATCGGCGTCCTCCTCGCGCTCCGCGGGGGCGTAGCCCATGACGCGGGCGAGCCCGGCAAGCTGTTCGCTGTCCGCCTCGTTCTGCTGGCATCCGAAGGTGCGGATGAAGCAGCGCGGGGCGTTGCCGCCGACTCTTCCCGCCTCTTCGAAACGCTCCGCGACGGCGCGGGCGACGTCCAGTTCGCGGGTCACGTCTTCCCTTTTTATGATTCCCAATCCGTTCCTGTTCAAACCGTTCCTCCGAGAGTGTGATCCACCGTTTTTTGCCGATTTGCGGCCGTTTTCGCCCTAAGGCGACAATACCCGTATTGTATCAATTTATTATACACGAAAAGAGCCGTCAAGTCAACGGTGAATGGGGTGCCGGACGCCTTTTTTGGGCAGTTTTTCGACCCCGGAGCCGGGCGCGGCGGCGCGCCGGTCCCGACAGGGCCGACCCGGGGGAAAGAGGCAAAAATTTTTGAAAATAATGTTGACAAACCTGCCGCGGTATAGTATAATACACACTGTCGGCGGGAAAACCCCCGGCAGGATGCGAGAGTGGCGGAACTGGCAGACGCGCACGTTTGAGGGGCGTGTGGTTAACACCGTACGGGTTCAAGTCCCGTTTCTCGCATAGAAAAAGGGCATCTTCAGATGCCCTTTTTCTATGCGAGAATTTTGCACGGGACTTGAAGGGGCGCGGTAGTGAATGACAGCCCGGTGGGCCCGGGCGCATAAAGTAGTAATTTTTTTATCATTCCCTTGCGCCCTCTCAAGTTTTGCTGAAGCAAAACTTCCAAGTAAAGAAAAAACGTTCGGCCGCGCCTGACCGAGGGAGCATGAGTTTTCCGCATCTTGGCGGAAAAGATTGCACTTTACTTCGGACTTTTGCGCCACGCGCAAAAGTCGGGCGGGCAGACGAGAACGAGCGATTTCGGATCACCGTATCTGCCCGCTCGTGACCGAGAAAAAGTCCCCTCGTCCGGAGGAAGAGAGAAGACATACACTTACAGCAACACTCCATGGCAGCAAGTAGGTGCCTTTTTCTATGGTGCGAATATCGATAACGGACTTGACTGAAAGTCAAGAAATCACTGCCGATTCAAACGCACGTCTATAAAATCAACATATTCAAGAGAAGGTAAATCGGATATGAAATCAAGAGTATTGACCTTTATAACCGTGTTTGGCGAACTCTGATATCCGCAAAGGCTGAATACTTTTAGCTTTTTCAGCGTGGAAAGGACAGAATAGTCGTCGATCTTTTTTGTCTGGCCCAAAATAAGAACTTCTAAATTTTCGAGTTTAGCAAGAGGAGAAATATCTTCCAGCGACGAAGCGCAGACAAGAAACACCTTTTTCAGGTTTTTAAGCTTTGCTATTTCATTGATTTGTTTGCAGCGAAGCCATTTTATCCGTAATGATTCAATACTGTCCTGACAGCAGAGCGCGTCAAACACTTTCTGATCCACAGACGAACAAATATCAACCTCTTTTACAGGCATTTTTTCGCTCTTCAAAAAGTCAACCCATTCAGCCGTGTATCGACGCTGCTTTCTCTCCCACTCCTTTGGATCGGCGAGGTATTCGTCAATTCCGATAGGATGTTGAGAGCAAACAAGCTTTATCGTTTCCTGCCCGTTGTACTCCTGCGGATGACTTACTTCCAAATCATCCCGGTGCATCAAGCTCGGCACGAATTCGTCGTAAATCCGGCTGTGGTCTGTCGCAAATCTAATACTTGGGTATAAAAAAGTCAATGAATGGATAAAATCCTTTGTTTTCATTTTCATCACCTGTTTGTAAAACCTCAAACGCGCGCACTTACTCACTACCGACGCGGTGACACCGTGCTGAAACAAATCAATTTAAGTGTGATTGAAGCCAGAGCAGCAGATCGTCGCAATTCTTTTCGCCCGATGCGACGGAAAGAACGATATCCGTCAGTTCTTTTTGGGTATAGGATAACGAATGACCGTTCAGCGCAAGAAAAACCAGCATCGCGTGCGCGCCGATTCGCTTATTTCCGTCAATGAACGCATGGTTTTTGATCAGTTCAAAGCCGAGCCGCGCTCCTTTTTCCAAAACGGAAGGGTAAAGTTCTTTGCCGTCAAAACTCTGAAACGGGTTGAGGATCGCCGAATCGAGCAGCCCTTCGTCACGTATCCCGTCCGATCCGCCCGTTTCTTTTATCAGTTGTGCGTGCAGCAGAATGATCTGATCTTTCGTCAGTATTTTCATTTTGCCAGAACCTTATATGCTTCTTTGTTTTTGGCGATCAGTTCGTTTGAAACGGCGAGCAGCTCAGCGTCGCTTACCGCCGCATTTCGCTCGGTCTTTTTGATCTCAAACGGGATCCCGTTATAGTCGACGGCGGATTTAAGAAAAACGGTGATCGCAGAAGACATATTCAAGCCCAGATCCGAAAACAATACCTCCGCTTGTTTTTTCAAATTTTCATCAATTCTGATATTCAAATTCGTCGTTGCCATTTTTCATTCCTCCTTTTACGCTTATTATACGCCGATTAATCATTTTTGTCAACACAAAACAAAGAAGATGTCATTACAATTCTTTCCGGCAAAAGAAAATCGAGTATTCATAACTCAAGTCCGTTATGAATACTCGATATGCGAGAAACAAAAGCACGGGACCTCCGGATGATCCGGAGGCCCCGTTTTTTCGGTTTAACTCAAGCTGCTCGGTTCAGTCTCAGCCCTCGTTGATGAAGGTCAGAACTGCAGGACGGTTGAATCTCTTAACGGTCTTGCCGTTCCACTTGCCCTGTCTCCAGTCAAGCCATGCTCCGAGATCGCCGAATTTGAGCGGAACCATCTCGGCGTTATAATCCGAAGCCGAGTTCGCAATAGTATGCGTGGTCTCGTTCCAGCCATTGGTGATGGTCATGTTATAGTTGTACTTCGAGCCGTTCACGATCGTACCGTCGGAATTGATCATTTCCGCCGGGAAGAGAGTGGTCAGAGGCAGGCTGTACTCAAAGACGACCTTGTTGCCCGGGCCGTAGGAGATGACCATATCCTGATCTTCGACCGGATAGTAGGAGGCGTTATAACCGTACTGCGGTAATCCGTCTAACATACTTCCGAACCAGTGTCCTCTCAGGTATTCACCGGTTTCCGTGTTTCTGCCGAACGCATAGTAGAAGCCGTGTGCGCCGCTGGCATCGGCAACTCCCTGGAATACGAACGCAAGCTGGTCCATGAATCCGTCGCAAGGTCCAACGAAGTTGTCGGGATCGTCGCCTTCCTTGGGCTCAAGGCGTCCGTCGAACACGTCGGCGGAGTTGAGCTGCAGCAGGTCGGGAGCGATCATCTCGACCGCGATGTTGAAGCCGTGTTCTTCATCCCATGAGAAGTAGAACTTCGAAGTATCTACCATCTGCTGGTACTTCGTCAGCTTATCGCCGGTCATGGTCTTGGCGCCGAACAGCTCCGCCTTCGGAGCGAGGCAACGGTAGTACTCACCCTCGGAGATAACGCCGTCTTTCGCGACGTTCGAGGGTTCAACGTGTCTGACGTTGAATTCGATATCGCAGGTCATAGCGGGGAGAGCGGGTCCGTCTCCACTTGTCGCCTCAACATACGGGCCGCCCACAAAGTAGAAGTTATACGTGGCGTCGACCGCGGCAGCGGAAGCGTCGGAGGAGTGATAGGTCAGGGAGATCGTGGTCGCGGCGGAGTAGTCGCCGGAAGCCATCATGTCGTCGTAAGCGGACTTCAGAGCCGAGTAGTTGTTGATCTCGATGGAATCCTGCGGGAACTCGAATCTGGAAGTGATGTACTCAAGTACCCATGCGTTGAACGCAGCTCCGTCATTGATAAGATCGCCCTGCTTATCTGTCGCTACGTCGTAGTCGATGTCCATGTAAGTCGGCGGTGCCGGCGGAACTACCGGTACGGGATGCTCGGTGGAGAGAACGGGAGCGTCAACGGACTCGTCTACGCTGCTGACGATCTCGAATACGTTGGTAGCTTCAAGAACGTTCTCGTTCCACTTTACGAGGTAAACGCCTGCGTAGCCGTCTTCATACCATGCAAATCCGACCTCTGCGCCCTCGATGCCCTCGAGAGCCGCAAGGACTGCCGCCGCCAGGTTGTCCTCGGTGATGGAATCAGCATCCGGGAACAGAGCGTGGATGGTGGGATCCTCGTGAGAATCGTCCGCGCAGATGAATCCGCCGAGAGTCTCCTCAGCCGGCTTCCACATCTCGGAATCCTCGGGGCAGGTGTAGAAGCAGATCACGCCGTCGTAAGCGACGTGATTGAGCTTACGGGAAGAGGTGTTGATGGTCTGATGCTCAGTCTCTTCGCCCGTGGTGTTGTTCTTGACGTAGATCTCAACATTGCTTGCACCGCAGAACTGGCCGATGCCGACGCCCGGGTCGCTGATGTCGCCGTTGATGACAACGGAGTAGGTCTCAGCGTCAAGGCCCATGGTATCGAGGACCAGAGCCGCGAGGTTCGACGCATTGTAGTTGCCGCCGCCCTTGTGCATCGTGGTCAGTGCTCCGTGAGTCACGCAGAGGTATTCGTCAAGGAATTCCTCGAACGTCACGTGCATCGGATCCGGAACGGGATGCTCGGCGGAGAGCACGGGAGCGTCAACGGATGCGCTGACACTGCTGACAACCTCGAATACGTTGGTAGCTTCAAGAACGTTGCCATTCCACTTGGTGAGGTAAACGCCTGCGTAGCCGTCTTCGAACCAGGAGAAGCCGACCTCTGCACCCTCGATACCGTCGAGAGCCGCAAGGACTGCCGTCGCCAGGTTATCCTGAGTGATATCCGCCACGTTCGGGAACAGAGCGTGGATGGTGGGATCTCCGTGAGAATCATCCGCGCAGATCAGACCGCCGAGGATCTCCTCTGCGGGTTTCCACATCTCGGAATCCTCAGGGCAGGTGTAGAGGCAGATCGTGCCGTCGTATGCCACGTGATTGAGTTTACGGGAGGACGTGTTGATCGTCTCATGCTCGGTCTCTTCTCCCGTTACGTTATTCACAATGTAGATCTCAACGTTGCCCGCGCCGCAGAACTGGCCGATGCCCACGCCCGGGTCGCTGATGTCGCCGTTGATGACAGCGGAGTAAATCGTGGGATCCAGACCCATGGTGCTGATGACCAGAGCGCCGAGGTTCGCAGCGTTGTAGTTGCCGCCGCCCTTGTGCATCGTGGTCAGAGCGCCGTGAGTCACGCAGAGGTATTCGTCAAGGAATGCCTCGAACTTGGCGTGCATGGGATCTACCGCTTCGGTGTCGATCTTGAGGACTTTCTCAGCGCCGACCGTGTAGGTCCTGCCCTCGTCGTTCACGTTGACGTTCTTGAGGACGACGATAACTTCGTTGCCGGAGTAAGCCGCCTCAGCGTCAAAGTTGGCCATGAAGAATTCCCACTCGCCGCCGGTCAGACCGGTGACTTCGCGGTACCAGTTCTCGATGACGGTTTCGTTGAACACTTTGCCTTCAAGAGTGATCTCGCCGGGAAGGGCGCCGATCGCTTCCTGAGCCGCCTTGATATCGTCAGGCAGTTCATCCGGGCAGACGGAGAGCGCGCCGTATTCGACCGCGCCGCTGTACTTGGCAAGGAGATCCTTGCGGATAGCGAGTTCCACGAGTTTCGTGCAGGTCTCGCCGGTCTCTTCGTCCGTGAAGGTGACGTTCACGTCGAACGCAACGGTGCTTCCGTCGCCCTCGTCGCCGTATGCGCCTCTGGCTCCGGCGTACGCGTCGTCACTCGCGACCTCGGCCTTGTAGCCGAAGATCTCGGTAAGAAGTGCGCTCAGGGTTTCCGGAGTCACGGTGGATCCGGTACCGAACTGGAGGTTCACGTCGTGGTGAGCCGCGCACGCAAGCTCCGCGATCCTCTCGTCGATGAAGTCTTCGAGAGTCTTCGGAACGTAGTGATCCGCGGAGAGGGTGGGAGCGTCAACGTCTGCGGTGCTGCAGATGAAGCTGATCTCGTTGGTCGCTTCAAGTACGTTGTCGTTCCATTTGTAGACGTAAACTCTGCAGGTGGAATCCGTGTTCAGTCTTGCAGGATCAAACTTCGTGACCTGGATCTGATGGCCTTCCACTGCGCCGAGCTCAGCCGCGATAAGCGCCACGAAATTCTCCTCGGTAAAGGACGCCTCATCCGGGAACAGAGCGTGGATGATCGGATCCTCGTAAGAGTCATCGGTGCAGACGTATCTGTCAAGGATCTCTTCGGCGGGTTTCCACACCACGGAATCCTCGGGACAGGTGTAGAGGCAGATCGTGCCGTCGTACTCGACGTGGTTCAGTTTACGGGAGGAGACGCTGATCGTCTCGTGCTCGGTCTCTTCACCGGTCACGTTGTTCTTGACGTAGATCTCAACGCCGCCTGCGCCGCAGAACTGGCCGATGCCCACGCCCGGGTCGCTGATGTCGCCGTTGATGACAACGGAGTAAGTCTCAGCGTCGAGGCCCATGGTATCGAGGACCAGAGCCGCGAGGTTAGCGGCGTTGTAGTTGCTGCCGCCCTTGTGCATCGTGGTCAGTGCGCCGTGCGTTACGCAGAGGTATGTATCAAGGAATTCCTCAAACGCTTTGTGCATCGGATCGGTGGCCTGATG
>JAFWWR010000255.1 GCA_017518025.1 Clostridia bacterium | reverse complement strand
CCGTTGTTCATCTGCGGGTGGTCGCAGTCGTAGTAGATGTTGGAATAGACCTGCGTGCCGGCGGAATCGTCAAGATATTCGCAGTATCTGCCGTTGGAGCCGCCCTTGATGGAAATGAACAGATTGTATCTGATCACGTTTCCGCAGCAGTTGTAGGAGGACCAGTTGTTCAGCGCGCCGGTGTCGTCGCCGTTGTAGCAGACCCGGTCGAACACGTTGTACTCCGCCACCATGTTGGAGGCGCCGCGGAAGTCCACGCCCTCCCAGTAGCAGAGGCGGAATTCGTTGTGGGTCACCTGCGTGTCGGAGGTCCTGCCGAAGGAGAGCGCCCCGGAATTGCCCTTCACCAGACTCGTCCTGGTGAACAGGTTGTTGTCAATGCGGACTCCCGTGTCGACGTAGTATCTGCCGATGTCCTTAGGACCGGAAATGCTGAGGGCCGTCATGGCGGCAAAGCTGAATTCGTTGCCCCGGACCGTCAGATCCTTCGTGCGCTCCACGCTGATCATGCTGTCGTCCGCGCAGCCGGAGAAGACGCATTCCTCAAAGGCGAGTCCCACGTTGTCGTCGGCCCTGACCATCCTCCCGAGGGAATTTCTGAAATTAAGGCCCCGGAGGGTGACGTAATCGGTGTCGGCAAGGGCGAGCATGGTCCCGCCGCCTCCGGTGAAGTGATACCCGCCGGAAGGTTCGTACACGTAGAACGTGCCGGTGCTCTCGTCGATCCAGAACTCGCCGGGAGCGTCAAGCTCCTCGGAAATATTCACGATGGCGATGTTGGACCAGTGGCGGCTGTCGAAGCCGTCGAGTGCGACGTAACGCAGATGGCCCGCTCTCGACTGCTCCGGATGCGGGATGTGGAACACGCCGGTCTCGGCGTTGTATTCATCGGTGGAAAGCAGGTCCTTGTACCATCCCGTGGTGAGGTATCCGTAGAGGAGAAGGCCGTCCATGGTGTGGTAAGTGTTGAACCTCCTCACTATCAGAGGATGGTCGACAAGGATGTGGCTGTCGTCCAGAGTCTCGTGCGCCTGCCCGAGAAGGGCGTCGGTGCCGTCGCTGTATTTGTCGGGGAAGCGGGCGAGGACCATCTCGCCGTCGTCGCCCAGGATGAGCGCGGTCCTCGGGTCGTAGGACGTAAGTCTCGCGGAAACGTCCGCTTTTTTGATCTTGTCCGCGACCTTTGCGGAGAACATGGTCCTTTCCGCGGCGTCAAGATCGGTAAACTCGTCTTCGGTGACGTCAAAGCCGTTGTTGAAGACCACGTCTCCGTCGCCGTAGGCGCAGTAGATTATCCTCTGACTCTCGGAGCCGGAGTCCTCCGCGGTGAGAGTGACTGACAGGGCGCCGTAATCGCCCGCCTTGAACGCCACGATAATGTCGCCGCTCGTTTTCGTCTGCTTTATCTCGCGGACCTTGGCGGCGGCTCCCGCGAAGGTGGCGAGAGGCGCGTCGAATGTGCCGGGGTTCGAGTCGCTGCCGTTCACGGCCACGTAAACGTCCGCGTCTGTGACGAGGGGATATTCCGGCTCGGTATAGTGACTTCTCAGGACGGGGGTCCTGTAGGCGAGGTTGAACGTGTCGTCGAATCTCTTGAGGATGGTGGCGAACTGTTCCCGGGTGGCGTTGCCGCGGGGGGACAGCGTGCCGTCGTTCATTCCTTTGATAAGGTTCGCCTCATTCGCCCACGCCAGGGCGTCTTTGGCGTAGCTGTGGATCTTATTGGCGTCCGGATATCCGGAGAGGTTCGCCCTCTCGGGAACGGAGACGAGGCATCTCTCGGAAAATCTCGCCAGCATGGTGGCCAGCTGTTCACGTGTGATCTTGCCGTTCGGCTCGAAGGTGGTCTCGGTGATACCGTTGACCACGCCCTCGTCCTTCGCCCAGATAACGGCGTCGGAGTAGTATTTTCCGGCTTTCACGTCGGAAAAATCGTTTCTGAAAGTGACTTTCGGCGATCCCTCTCTCCGATAAAGCACGGTGACGACCATGCCGCGGGTCATGGACCCGGCGGGGTCGAATTTGTTGTCGCCCACGCCGTTCATGTAGCCCTTTTCCACGGCGTATTTTATCGAGTCAT
>JAFWWR010000254.1 GCA_017518025.1 Clostridia bacterium | reverse complement strand
TTGATGTAGAAAACTCCCTCTCCGTTGACCGTCATCAGCGCCTCGCGGGTGGTGGCCCGGTAGAATCCGTAGTCGAAGGTCCTGCCGTCCTTCAGCGAGAATATCACGTGTACGATGGCGTTTTTCTCGTCGGACGTGATCTCTTTTTTCTCCTCGTCGCTGAGAGAGGAGGTCCCTTTGATCTTTGCGGCTATCACCGACTTGTAGAACTGTCTGAAGTTGTAGATATCGCTGTTCGGGAACGAGACCCCCGCGTCGGAGGCGACGTCGAGAGTCGCTCTGCCGTCCCCGTCCGTCCCGTGAGTCAGAGAGAACGTGATATCTCTGTCCTCAGTCACCACCCGCATCGCGTTCACCGTGGTGATGTTGATCGAAAGCGGGTAGGCGGCAGCCCACTTGAACAGGTCGCTGTCCAGCCAGGCGAGATCCTCGGCGTTGAACCGGGCGATGAGACTGTAATTATACAGATACGATATACCGTAACGGTATCCGTCCTCCATCACGTCCGAGAAAAACAGATTGAAATCGTATCCCATCAGCGAGAAGTGAACGTGGTAGGGCGGGTCTTTCAGCCCGTACTGTTCGTACTGCTCCTCGGTGGGCGCTATTGCAACGGTGTCCGTCCCGGTCATGGAGACGAGACTGCCGATCACGTCGACGTAAAACGAATCGTTGGCCTTGTATCCCGCCGGATAGATGAGCTTCGCCTCCATCACGGCGTCGGGGTTCATCATCTCATCGTCGGAGCACTTTGCCACCGACACGAAGATGTCGTCCTCCCCGTGAAGGATGGTGAATTCCTCGACCTGATAGTAGTTCTCGTTGGTCAGCCCGAGGACGAGCAGCGGAGTAACGTAATACTCCACCGGCATGAGCACCGAGGTCTCCAGCGTCCGGCTGAGCACGTAGACCGCCCGCCGCCCCTCGTATGCGCAGTAGTATCCGTCGCCGGAGATCATCCGGTCGCCCACGTTCACCCGGTACTCCTTCCCGGAGGTGTCGGTGACGACCCAGTACGCCGAGGGCTCCGCGAGGCCGTATTTTTCAAGCTCCTCGTCCGTGGCCTCGTCGACCAGACGCTGAGACGTGACCGCGTAACCCGCCGTCACCACCAGGGCTGCCGTTTTCTGATCGTCCAGGTAGGCGCCGTCGAACCCCTCGACCGAAAAGGCGTCTCCCGCGCCCTTTATCATGGTATAATCCCCGTGTTCGTTGTGGACGGAGATCTTTGCGATCTTCGTTCTGTCCCTGCGCGGGAAAATGAGTATCCTGACCCCCGCGTCAAGCTCTTCTCCGGGATCGTTCTCGCCCAGCTTTTCCTTCGGAAGAAGCTCCGGCGGCTTTTTTTCCTCCGGCTTCGGCCTCGTGACCTGAACGATCACGTATGCCGCGATGAGCAGGATGAGGACCGCAACCAGGGCGATAAACGAAAAGATCTTCTTTTTCGTCATGAGCGGCGCCTCCTGACCAGGATCACCACTCCCGCCGCGGCGGCGATAACGGGAAGGATAAGCGCCATCTCGGCGGTCATAGTGTTCGCCTGCTTCGTGGTCATGGTGAGAGTGTAGTCGTCGAAGGGCTTCATGTCGATGTCGGCGAGGATCCCGTCGCGGCCCACGAATTTCATGGTGCAGTAGATGATGTCGCGGTTGCCGTACGCCATGCTGTTGAGAAAACTGTTGGACGCAAATGAAGGCGACCCCACCGCCATGACGTAGGAATAATAATTATTGTTGTCGATGATCCTGTTTTCGAGGGACATGGTCAGCACGTTGTAGGAGCCGGTCTCAACCGTACCGCCGTCCTCGACCAGCTCGGAGCCGTCGGGGGACTTCAGCATGGCGGACGCCTTCCTCGAGCCGGACAGGTCGCCGCCTTCCTCCCAGAGGATGTCGATGGGCACGGCGCGGCTGATGACCGCCTTGGGTCTGCTGTCGAGTTTATTCAGATCCGAATAAAACGATCCGCCGAGGGTGTCGTCGCTCTGGTACTCCGTGAATATGGTGAATCCGTCGGTGGAGAAGGAGTTGGAGAGGTCGCGGACGGTGACGTCCGACCGGAACGCTATACCCCACTCTCTCAGAAATTCATTGAGATTCTTGAGATTCCCGCTGTGCTCGGGACTCTCGAAGACGAGAAGACCGCCGAATCCGTCGAGAAATCTGTCGATCTTGTCGATCTCGTTGGCGGAGTCCTTTTCCGCCTCGATCCCGATGAAGTCATAGATCGGGTCGATGATCACGACCACGCGGCAATCCTCGTCGATATCCTCGGTGGAAAGGTCGACCTTTCTCACGTCGAAACCGCAGTCATAGAAAAGCTGGGCAAGCGCCAGCGCGTCGCTGCTCTTTTCAAAATCCTTCTCCCCGTGCCTTGTGGTAAAGCACACCACGGGGGTCTCGCTCTGGGTCACCTGCATTATGGCGGAGACGAACCTGTATTCGCCCTGGTAGCCCCAGCGGACGTACTCCTCATTATAGACGAAAAACGACTGCGGCGTCAGCACCTTCGACTCCGTGCCGCTTCTGACGACTACGGAGCGGGTGGTGATATCCGTCGCCGAGGTGCTGTAGAACTCCTTGAAGAAAGAGGGGTCCTTCACCACGTTCACACACCTGACCGTGACGCCGTCCACCGCCTCCTCGAGCTGTTTCGCGGTGGTGTAGACGTATCTCATGTCGTCGTCCGCCATGAGAAGGTCGGGCTCCTCCGCAAAAATAATGTCGATATCCGCGCCCACGTCCGCAACGTATTCCCTCGCCCTCTCGGACAGAGTGAATACCGCCTCTTCGGTCATGTCGGCGTACCATCCGTACCTTGACGCCAAAGCGGAGAACACGCCGTTGAAGAGAATGACGACGGCGATGAACAGGACCGTGAAGATCACCGCGGCGGATCCGTATTTAAGTTTCTTTTTCGTGAGAACGCTTTTCCGTTTCATTTATCCGTGCTCCTTTCGGAAGATCATGTCCCGTTCCGCCTCACGCCCATCTGCGCTTCTCCACGAAGCGAACGGCGAGGAACAGGAACACCGCCGCTACGGAGACGTAGTACAGAAGAGCGGCGAAATCGAAGATCCCGTAGGTGAAGTTCGTGAATCTGCTGTAGACGGACAGCCACGAGAGTACCCTGCGGACCGGGTAGGAATTGATCATTCCGTTGAAGAAGGACACCATAACGAGAACAAGCAGAACGGCCATGGTCCCGATGGCAGCCGCCACCTGGCTCTCGGTGAGAGTGGAAATAAAGACTCCCACGGCGATGAAGCACATCCCCACCAGAAGCATGGCGATAAGGCACCCGAGAGCCCGCGGAAGATTCGTGTTGCCGTATTTCGACAGCGGTACGTAATAAACAGAGGTGAGGAGAGTGCATCCGGCGAAAACCGTCAGCGCGGACAGGAATTTCGCCATGACGACGGCGGTCACGGATACCGGCGAGGTCATGATGAGCTGGTCGGTCCTGAGCCGCCTCTCGTCAGAAAAGCAACGCATGGTGATCAGAGGCAGAAGGACGACGTAGCTGAGGATCATCATCCTGCAGAAGGTGGAGACGTCCGACGTTCTCGCGCGGACCGTGAACATACCGAAAACCACCCCCGACACCGCGAGAAACACCGCCGCGAAGACGTACCCGAGAGGCGTGGTGAAATAGGAACGGAGTTCCTTTTTATATATGGCAAGCATTTATTCTTCCTTCCTCCGGCTGATCCGGAAATAAGATTTTATGCAAACGTATAAGTCAGCGGCCGCGCCTCTTTGCGGGGGCGCGTCTCTTCTCGTCCTCGTCCATTATTCTGACGAAAACGTCCTCCAGATCCATTCCGAGGGGCTCCATTCCCACCAGCGGCCAGTTGTTTTTCGCCAGCATATAGAACAGCGGCTTTCTCAGGTCAACGCCCTTCGCCGCCTCCAGAATGAAGGTGAAGGCGTCGCCGTCCTTCTCGCCTGTGGCGTCCGCCCGGACCACGCCGTCAACGTTGCGGAGAGAGGACTCCACCTCGCGGCGGGGACCGCAGATCTGCGCCTTGTAGCGCCTGTTTTCCTCCACCACCCGGACGAGATTGTGCGTCTCCTCGTCGGCGATGAGCTTGCCCTCGTTGATGATGAGGATACGGTCGCATACCGACTGTACCTCGGAGAGGATATGGGTGGAGAGGATCACGGTGTGGGATTTTCCGAGATTGCGGATCAGGTTGCGTATCTCGATGATCTGCTTCGGATCGAGACCAACCGTGGGCTCGTCGAAGATGATCACCGGCGGGTTCCCCACCAGCGCCTGGGCGATGCCCACACGCTGACGGTATCCCTTTGAGAGGTTCCCGATGACGCGATCCTTCACGTCGTATATTTTAGTCACCTGCATAACTTCCTTCAGGTGCTCTTTGCGGTTAAGGGAGCAGTTTTTCAGCTCGTAGACGAAGCCGAGATATTCCTTGACCTTCATCTCGTTGTAGAGCGGCGGCTGCTCGGGCAAGAAACCGATCTTTTTCTTCGCCTCGTCGGGATGCTCCAGCACGTCGATGCCGCAGACCTTCGCCGTGCCCGACGTGGAGGAGAGATACCCCGTGATGATGTTCATCATGGTGGTCTTTCCCGCCCCGTTGGGG
>JAFWWR010000253.1 GCA_017518025.1 Clostridia bacterium | reverse complement strand
GTCGAACTTGCCCTCGCTGACGCCGTTGACGATCTCGTTGTTCTTCGCCCAGATGACGGCGTTCGAGTAGTACTTGCCCGCTTTCACGTCGGAGAAGGCCGCCTCGAACTTCACCGGGGGCTTTTCCTCCATTCTCCAGAGAACGGTCACGACCATACCGCGGGTCATGGTCCCCGCGGGGTCGAACTTTCCGCCGCCAACACCGTCCATAAGGCCGTGTTCCGTGGCGTAGGTTATATACTTATAGCTCCAGCGGGACGTCTTGACGTCCGAAAACGGCGAGCCCTCCGCGGCGGAGACGGATGCCATCATCCCGATAAGCATCACCGCCGCCAGAACCGCGCATAGCAGTTTTTTCATATTCAAAATCCCTCCGTAAAATGTATTCCCGCCTTAATCATATCAAACGCCGCCCGCATTGTCAATGAAAAACCGCCGCCCCTCTCTATTATCCATTTTCCATTGTCCATTAAAAAAACGCAAACGGCGCACCGTTTGCGTTTTTAACCGATTCTCTTCTCTTTTCTCTCTTATCTCTTCTCTGAGAAAAACCCAAAAGGGGATTTTCTCTCAATCCATCCAGCCGAGGCGGAACAGAAGCTCCGCGGTCAGCATGCCGCCTCCGGCGGCGCCGCGCAGGGTGTTGTGGGACAGTCCCACGAATTTCCAGTCGAACAGCGAGTCCTCGCGGAGCCGTCCGGCGGACACGCCCATGCCGCCGTAAAGGTCACGGTCGAGGCGGGTCTGCGGGCGGTCCGGCTCGTCGAAATAAGTGATGAAATGCTCCGGAGCGGACGGCAGTCCCAGCTCCTGCGGAAGTCCCTTCATCGCGCGCCAGTCTGCGATGATCTCCTCTTTCGAGGGCTTGTTCCCGAAGTTCACGAAAACGGCGGCGGTGTGGCCGTCCGTCACGGGGACTCTGATGCACTGGGTCGTTATCAGCGGCGACTCCGCCGGTACGACGACGCCGTTTTCCACCTTGCCCCAGATGCGGAGCGGCTCGCGCTCGCTCTTCTCTTCCTCGCCGCCGATGTAGGGGATCACGTTGTCGATCATCTCGGGCCAGCTCTCAAAATTCTTGCCTGCGCCGGAGATCGCCTGGTACGTGGTGGCGACCACTTCCCTGACGCCGTATTTCAGAAGCGGCGTGAGCATGGGGACGTAGCTCTGGATGGAGCAGTTGGGTTTCACGGCGATGAAGCCGCGCTTCGTGCCGAGACGGGCGCGCTGAGTCTTTATCACCTCAAGATGGTCCGGGTTGATCTCGGGCACCACCATGGGCACGTCGGGCGTCCACCTGTTGGCGGAGTTGTTGGACACCACCGGCAGCTCCGCTCTCGCGTACTTCTCCTCCAGGGCGAGGATCTCGTCCTTTTTCATATCGACTGCGCAGAAGATCATATCCGCGCGTTTTTTTATCTCGTCAACGTCGGCGGCGTCGATGACGGTGAGGTCCGCGGCTCCCGCGGGGATCCCGGTCTTCATCTTCCATCTTCCCGCCACGGCGTCGGAGTATTTCGCTCCGGCGGAACGGGCGCTTGCCGCCACCGCGGTAAGCTCAAAATAGGGGTGTCCCTCAAGAAGAGTGACGAATCTCTGCCCCACCATTCCCGTGGCTCCCACCACGCACGCTCTCATTTTTTCTCTCATGATACCATGTCCTTTCACAAAGGAATAATTATACACCCGTTTATTTTATCACCCCGTGAGCCCCGTGTCAAGGAGAAACGCGTCATTTTGCTTGACACGCGTGTACGCGCCGTGATATCATATAGAAAAAGACGTCGGGAGGTCGCAGAAATGAAGATCGGAGTGATCGCCGCCCTCGCCGCGGAGGCGGAAAGAATAATATCGGTAATGGAAGAAGCGCGGGTCGAGACCGTGCCGTCCCTCACTTTCACGTCGGGCAGGATAGGCAAAACGGAGGTCGTCTGCACGGTCTGCGGAGTCGGCAAGGTCTACGCCGCGGCTGCGGCGGAAGCGATGATACTGAAATACGCGCCCGATCTCGTCGTCAACACGGGCGTCGGGGGAACGCTCACCGACAAACTCACGATCGGCGACGTTGCCGTAGCGTC
>JAFWWR010000252.1 GCA_017518025.1 Clostridia bacterium | reverse complement strand
GACGGATACTGTTCCGGGAGCCGACGGATCGGCTCAGTTTTATGATATGACGCGCCATGTTTTCCGTGACCGCAAGTCGCGGAAGTTCAGGCGACGACCCACCGTGGAAAAATGGAGAACACCGTGAAAGAGAGAAATTTCATCATCAATCCGTCCCTTCTGGCGTGCGATTTCCTCCACCTTGAAAAAAGTCTCGCCGATACGGTCGGGGCAGGTGTGGAAATGCTCCACGCCGACGTGATGGACGGCGTGTACGTGCCGAACATCAGCTTCGGATTCGATATCATCGAAAAGATCTGTTCCGTCGTCACCGTTCCCGTGGACGTGCATATGATGACGGTCGTGCCGGAGAAGTATCTCGAGCGGCTGCGGGACGCGGGAGCGTACTCGGTGACCGTCCACTCCGACATCGGCGACGCGGACAAAGTCGCGGGCATACTGAAAGACGTCCGCGCTCTCGGCATGAAGGCCGCCGTGGCGCTGAAGCCCGCATTCGGAGCCGAATGCGTGAGGGATCTCATCCCCCTTTGCGACATGGTCCTCGTAATGACCGTGGAACCGGGCTTCGGCGGGCAGAGATTCATGGAGCGTATGCTCCCGAAGATCGCCGCCGTCAGACAAATGGCTGACCGCGACAATCCCGCCGTGTCCGTCCAGGTGGACGGAGGCGTCAACGTTTCGAATATCGGCTCCTGCGCGGTTGCGGGGGCGGATAATTTCGTGGTCGGAACGTCGTTCTTCCGTTCCGGCGATCTGCCGCGAGCCGCGGCATCGCTCAAAGCGGCGGCCGAGGCGGCTGTAGGCGGTATTTCCGCGAGGGAAGAACCCTGATACTTAAAAAAGAAAGGAGACGAGGTGTATGACTGACGAGATCAGAGAAGCCGTACCGAAGATCGAGGAATTACTGAAAGAAAGGCAATTTCACGAGCTCCGAAGTATGATGACCGCGTTCGAACCTGCGGACGCGGCGATGGTATTTGACCTGATCGACGAGGAGTACATCCCCATCCTTTTCAGGATCCTGCCGAAGGAATCGGCGGCGGACTGTTTCGTCGAGATGGACAGCGAGACCCAGAAAACCCTAATCACGGCGTTCAGCGACAAGGAGCTGAGCGCGGTCATCAGCGACCTGTTCGTGGACGATACCGTCGACATCATCGAGGAGATGCCCGCCAACGTGGTAAAGCGTATCCTCCTCCACGCCGACCCCCAGAAGCGCAAGGAGATCAACGAGATACTGAACTATCCGAAGGACAGTACCGGCACCATCATGACCACGGAGTTCGTGGATCTGAAAGCGTCCATGACAGCCGAGGACGTGTTCCGCCACATCCGCAAGACCGGGCTGACCAAGGAGACCGTCTACACCTGCTACGTCACGGACAGCGGCCGCCACCTGATCGGCGTCGTCACCGTGAAGGATATCCTCACCGCGAAGGACGAAAACGCCACCGTGGGGGATCTGATGGACGAGCAGGTCATCAGCGTCAACACCCTGGACGACAAGGAAGAGACAGCGAGAGCCATGTCCCGTTACGACCTGATGGCGATCCCGGTGGTGGACAACGAAAACCGCCTGGTCGGCATCGTCACGTACGACGACGCTATGGACATCATCGAAAGCGGGGACACGGAAGACATCGAGATCATGGCGGCTATCACGCCGACCGACAGGCCGTACCTTAAAACGAGCATTTTCGACACCTGGAAAAAAAGGATCCCGTGGCTGCTGCTCCTGATGGTATCCGCCACGTTCACCAGCCGGATCCTCCAGCACTTCGAGGATTCGCTGACTTCCTCCGCCGCCATGGCGGCGCTGATCGCGTTTATACCGATGCTCATGGACACCGGAGGTAACGCCGGAGGTCAGGTCTCCGTCACCGTCATCCGCGGACTTTCCCTTGACGAGATCAAAATGGGCGACATTTTCCGCATCCTCTGGAAAGAGCTCCGCGTGGCTGTGCTGTGCGGAATCACCCTCGCAGTGGTGAATTTCGGCAAGATGATGCTCATCGACCGGGTCAGCATGCCCGCGGCACTCGTGGTCTCCATTACCCTGGTGGCGGTGGTCATCATAGCGAAGCTGGTCGGCGCCACGCTCCCCATACTGGCGAAACGAATAGGATTCGATCCGGCGGTAATGGCGAGTCCGTTCATCACTACCATCGTTGACGCTCTCTCGCTGCTCGTGTACTTCAACGTGGCGAAGCTGATCATCAGAGGATAGAAAAAATCGGGAAAATCCCGGTTTCCCCTTGACTTTCGCCGCATAAGTATAGTATAGTTTAATTTAGAGAGATCCGGATAACAAAACATATTCCCATATAACGGAGGTAACTATAATGGCATTTTTTGACGGTATCCAGAAAAGCGTCACCGACGCAGCGGCGGCCGCCGCGAAAAAGACGAGCGAGCTCACGGGCATCGCAAGAGTCAAGTTCAACATAAGAGCGGAGGAAGCTCGGCTCAGATCCACATTCTCCAAGATAGGAAGTCTGTTCTACGCCTCCGAGAGAGAGGGCGCGGACAACGCCGCCGAGATCGCCACGCTCATCATGCAGGCGGACAAGATCAAGGGCGACATCAGGGCCTACAAGGAGAAGCTGGCGGAGTACAGAAAGACCACCATCTGCCCCTCCTGCGGCACGGAAGTACCGAAGGACGTCTTCTACTGCCCCATCTGCGGCGAGAAGCAGGAGAGACCGGAGCCGGAGCAGGCGGACGACACGGACATCGACAGCGTGATCGGCGAAGAACTCGACAACGAGGACAAAGACTGAGGGGACGGCGTACACGTTCCCGGCGCTGCGATCAAAATACGAAAAAAAGAAAGGTGACGGAAGATAATATCATCCTCCGCCGCCTTTTCTTGTAAGAAGAAAGGAAAGAAAAAGTGAGAAACAACACAACTGCGCGGCTGAGAGAGGTCGTGACGGACAAGTTCGTGATCGACCTCAATATGCCGACGGAATATCCGCCGATCGAGGCGCGCCCCACGGAAGAGGGCGGCGTCAGAGACCGTTTCTTCGCCTCGGTGGCGGAGCTGCCGGACGAGCTGAACGTGATCCATCCTTTCAGCCCAGACGGATTTCCGGAGTCAAACAAAAACACGTTCTACGTGGCTGAGGACGGAGACGACAGCGCCGACGGATCCGCCTGGACGCCTCTCCGCACTATAGAGGAGGCCCTGATGAGAGTCAGCGGCCTCGGGGGCGCGAAGATCGTCGTCCGGGACGGGGACTACGACCTGCCCCGGTCCGTCGTCATCGGAGAGGAACACTCCGGGGCCGAGTCGTCTCCGCTTATCATCACCTCCGAGGGGGAAAGAAAGCCCCGGATCTCAGCCTCGTTCAGTATTCCCGTGTCGTCGTTCCGCCCCGTGCCGGAAGGCAGGATGAGGCGGCGTCTCAAGCCGGACGCGGCAGAACACGTGGTTTGCTCCGATCTGCGGAAGCTGGGAATCACGGAATACGGATCGGTGGCGAATTTCATCAGAGAGTATTTCGCCGTCTCGGGATCCTCGCTGATCATCAACAGCGTTCCCCGGGACCTTGCCCGTTATCCCAACGCGGACGAGGATCTTCTCCGGGTGGGCAGGATCATCTCCGGCGCCGCCGAAGGTCCGGACAACCCCTCCACCTGGGACTCCTTTGCCGGGAAGGAGACGGTCTGGGAGTTCGAGCTGCAGGACGACCGCCCGTTCTCCTGGGAGAAGAGAGACGATATCTGGCTCTACGGCGGCCTCGGGTTCGAGTGGTGGCGCAGATTCGCGCAGATAGGCTCCTTTAGCAAAGAAACAAACACCGTGAGGGGAACGCGCCCCTTCGACCGGTATCCCATAAGAAACACCGACAGCAACAACTACTTTTTCCTCAACGTTTTCGAGGAGCTTGACGCCCCCGGAGAGTGGTATATCGACCGGGATGAGGGCGTGCTCTACGTGTATCCTCCGGACGGGGAGTTTCACGGGGACGACGACGTGCGGTTCGTGTCGGAGCCCGTGGATCTCTTCGTGATCGAAGGGGCGAAAAATGTGCTCATCGACGGCCTCGACGCCGGAAGATGCGCCGGATCCGCGTTTATTGTCAAGGACAGCGAGAAAGTGCTGATCCAGCGGTGCCGTGTTACCGGTACCGTGAACGGTTCCGGACGGGAAGAGTGCGCCGTGGCGATCCGCGGAGGCAAAAACTGCGGTATTATCGCCTCGGTGATCGAGCACTTCTCCAACTCAGCCGCAGGCGTCAGCGGCGGCGACAGAAAGAATCTCATCCCGTCGCACAACTTCATACAGAACTGCACGGTGATAAACCCGCACAACCGGTTCGGCGTCTACAGTACAAACGGAGTGGGCAACGTGGTCTCCCATAACTATATCGAGAACACGACCATCTTTGACGCCGGCAATAACGAGGGCGTCATGGAATACAACGTGATAAGGGGCGGCGACACGGAGACCCACGACACCGGCATGATCTACGTCGCCGGAGGAGGATGCTCCTCCTGCGGGAATCACTACAGATACAATTATCTCTGCGATTTCGCCATGGGCGACTACGGGATCTACTTCGACGACCTGTCCCGGGGGATGTACGCCTACGGGAACATCGTCGTGGGCAACGGCACCACCGGCGACGGCACCACCTGGGACAGCGGCGGCCGCTCCTACAACTACCACAACGGAGGCGAGCACTGCTTCTGGAACAACATCAGCATCGACGCCGGGTATTTCGCCTTCGGCGGGGATATCTCCTACTGGCTCTGCACCTTCGATCACTGGAAGATGGTTTTCTCCGGGATCTATAACACGGCGAAGGAGTTCGGCAACGGGAAGTACCTGGGGCGCAACCCCACCTACCGTGACTTCGTGAGGGCGGTATTTCAGCATCACGAAGACCTGCAGAACCCGGATTACGTCGAAAAATCCGGCTCCGCGGAGCGGAGGCTTCGCACGCCATGGTGCAATCACTACGAGAACAACGTGATCGTCCGCGCCGCCCGGCCGTACAAGTTGGACAACGGCGAGGAGACCGCCACGGGGCTCGACACCAACTTCATCACGGACGACGATCCGGGATTCGTTGATTTCGATGGGCGGGACTACGGGATCCG
>JAFWWR010000251.1 GCA_017518025.1 Clostridia bacterium | reverse complement strand
CGGCAACTACCGCTACAATAAGGCCGTAGCCGAACATCAGCCCCTGGTCGCCGGCGCCGGTCTCGAGGGGATCGTCGCTGTCCACGCCGAGGGCGATGTCCGGAGACTGCTCGTGGATGGTGTTGATGACGGCGCAGGTGTTGCCGTCGAAGCCGTAGTCCGACTTGTCGTACCCGATTTCGCAGACCACGCGGCGGACGATATCCTGAATGTCCACGTATGCGGTAGTCGTCACCTCGCCCATGACGAGGACGAGCCCCGTGGTGCAGCAGGATTCGCACGCCACGCGGGACGCGGGATCGCTCCCGAGCAGCGCGTCGAGAATGGAGTCCGAGATACGGTCGCATATTTTATCGGGGTGGCCTTCGGTCACCGATTCGGAAGTAAACAGTTTTTTCATTTTTCAGGTTCCTTTCGCTCAAAGTCTATCTAAAGGATAATTATAATACAAATCCGGCCGAAAAGCAACCGCTTTCGACCGGATGGATCTGTTTTTGATCGGTCAGACGCTCTCGAGGTACGATTCGATCACGCGGACCGCGCCGTCAATGCCCGTCTTGTCCATGTTGATGACGAGATCGTAGTTCTCGATCCTGCCCCACTTTTTCCCGGTGTAGTAGTTGTAGTACCCCGCGCGTTTTTTGTCGATGCGGATGACCTCGTCCTTCGCCTTGGAGGTTGAGCAGGAAAGCTCTGTCGCCACGCGCTCCACACGCCTGTCGAAATCGGAGAAAACGTACACTTTCACCACGTTCTCGTTCTTCGAGAGGACGTAGTCGGCGCATCTGCCCACGATGACCGCGCCCTCGTCTTTTTCGGCGATGGTGCGGATTATGTCGGACTGGATGGCGAAGAGCTTGTCGTTCAGCGGGAGGTTCACGTGGTTCATGCCGTCGGACATCATGGAATACCCGTAAGAGAGCGAGTAAAGCAGACTGCTGGTGGCCTGCTCGTCGATGTCGCTCAGCACGCCGGGGTCGAAGCCGCTCTCCTTTGCGGCCATGGTGATGAGCTTTTTATCGTAGAACTCGTAGCCGAGCTTCTCCGCGAGTCTGCGGCCGATGTCGCTGCCCTCGCTGCCGTACTGTCGTGCGATCGTGATGATAAATTTCTTCAAGCGAGCCCACCCCCTTCGTCTTAGTGGCCAATTTATACTCCTGAGCGGAACGGTTCCGCCCCGTCTTTGTCTAACTATGATAACACATCAGCGCGCGAAAGTGTCTAAACTTGAAAATTATTTACAATTTGTTCATAATTTCACTCTCCCCGGCTCGTTTTCCCCGCCGCCTTCATATTATGTAAGGGGCGGGGCCTCCCCGCGAGACAATGAACGGAGAAGGAACAATGAGACAGGTGGCTGAGATCGTTATTTCCATGCTTCTGGTGTACGGCGCATACTCCTTTTTCGCCGTGGCGGCGCAGCTTTTCGGGAGACTGCTGAAATTTGCAAAAAAAAAGCGGAGCGGGCCGCCGCCCGATTGACAACCCCGGTGAAATGTGATATCATATAAAAAACGAACATTTGATCGGGAGGCGTTCTTGGACTACAGGGACAAAAGCAAAATAAAGTTCTCGGCACGCTACGGGGCCGAGGCGGAGACCATCGGCGCCGCCGGCGGTCACACGGGCGACGGGACTGAGGAGACGGGCGGTCTCGTCGATTCGATCATTTTCCGGAACAACGAGAACGGCTACACCGTTCTGCTGATAGAGGGACCCGACGGGGACCCCGTGACCCTTGCCGGGATAATCCCCTACGTGAACGAGGGCGACCGGATCCTCGCCCGGGGATCCTGGGTCAACCACAAGAAATACGGACGGCAGTTCGAGGTGGTGACGTACGAGAAGCATCTTCCCGCCGAGGAGGGAGACATACTCCGTTATCTGGCGTCGGGCGCGGTGAAGGGTATCGGTCCGAAGACCGCGGCGAAGATCATCGAACAGTTCGGGACGGACAGCTTCGAGGTCATCGAATCCCATCCCGAATGGCTCGCGGACATCCCCGGGATCTCGCCGAAAAAAGCGCAGGCAATATCGAAGAACTTTATCGAAATATCCGGGTCAAGGGAGTTCATGATGTTCTCCCGGGACTTCTTTTCCACCGCCACCGCCGTGCGGGTCTACAAAAAATGGGGCGCCGGCGCCGTGGAGCGGATAAAGAGCGACCCGTACTCCCTGGTGGGAGAGTTCAGCGGCATCGGATTCAGGCGGGCGGACATGATCGCCGCCTCTCTCGGACTGCCGGCGGACAGCCCGTCGCGGATCAGGGCGGGGATCAGGTACGT
>JAFWWR010000250.1 GCA_017518025.1 Clostridia bacterium | reverse complement strand
GAGCGGATATATGCACCACTTGTTCCCCTGGCGGTGATGGACCGATCTGTTGATGTGGTAGATCGCCGGGTCGCGCATATTCATATTGGGCGACGCCATGTCGATCTTCGCCCGCAGGGTCTTTGAGCCGTCCGGGAACTCTCCGTCACGCATCCTGCGGAACAGATCGAGATTTTCCTCGGGAGTCCTATCCCTGTACGGGCTGTTTTTGCCCGGTTCGGTGAGGGTCCCTCTGTATTCTCTCATCTCGTCGGCGCTCAGGTCGCAGACGTACGCCTTGCCGTCCATGATGAGCTTTTCGGCGAAGCGGTAGCAGTCGTCAAAATAGTCCGATCCGTAGAAAACGCCGCCGGTCGGCTCGGCTCCGAGCCACTTGAGATCCTCATAGATGGAATCGACGTATTCAACGTCTTCCTTGGTGGGGTTGGTGTCGTCGTACCGGAGGTTGAACTTGCCGCCGTACTTTTTTGCCGTAAAATAATTGATATAGATCGCCTTGGCGCTCCCGATGTGCAGATAGCCGTTGGGCTCCGGGGGAAAACGCGTGTGAACGTGGTCTTCCCTGCCTTCCGCAAGGTCGGCGTCGATGATGTCCGTTATGAAATTCGATGTGATCTCTTCCATTTTAGCACGTCCCTTTATATAGATTCTGTCATGTCGGAAAGTCTCTTCTTTGTCTCGTCGGCGCCGAGGATCTGCATCACCGAGTAAAGATCGGGTGAGTTCATCCTGCCGGTGACGGCGACGCGTATGAACATGGAAACGTCCGCGACGCTTCCCTTGAAGGATTCGGGCGACGCCTTGTATTCCTTCATGTCGTCGGCGAATCCGTTCTCTTTTGCGATTGCCTTGATCTTGTCGAACCAGACGTTCTGGTCGTCGCCGAGGTCAAGGGAGCCGGAGAAGGAGCCGAGGATCTTCTTTATGTCGCTGCGGTCAAACTGATCCGGATATTCGTCCGTGACCTTGAAATACCCGTCGTAGAAGAATCCGATGAAATCCTTCACCTCGGACCAGGTCGCAAAGTCCTTGCGCGGCTTCTTCCCGCCGCGGCCGATGGAAAAGATTTTTATCGTCTTCTCCCTGTCGGCGGAGACCGTCTCCATGAACTCGGGATCGAATTCCCGCGCCCAGTCGACGTATCCGTCGTATACCTTCTCCGCCGTCATGCGGGATATGACGTTCTTCGACACGTCGCAAAGCTTTGCGTAATCGAACAGCCCGCCGGCGGGATTGAGTTTTTTAGGCGAAAACTTGAATTTATCGAGAGGTGCGTCAGGCTCGCCTCGGCGCCAGTCCTCGAAATTGGAGTTGAGGACGGTCATAAGGTATTCCCATATGCACTCCACCGGGAAACCGACCTTTCTATAATAAGTGAGCGCCAGTTCCGGATCTTTCCTCTTGGACAGTTTTCTCTTGGACGTGCCGTCCATCTTCATCAGCGTGCCGATGTGGAGGTACTTCGGCGGGCGGAATCCCAGCGCCGAGAAAAGCTGTATGTGGAAAGGCAGTGACGGCAGCCACTCGTCGCCCCGGACCACGTGGGTGGTACGCATCAGGTGGTCGTCCACTACGTGTGCGAAGGCATAGGTGGGAATCCCTTCGCTTTTGAGCAGAACTTGATCCATGTTGTTCTCCGTCAGCTCGAGCTGACCTTTCACCAGG
>JAFWWR010000249.1 GCA_017518025.1 Clostridia bacterium | reverse complement strand
GCCTTTTCCTTGCTTCTTGTGCTACAATATCCATGAGAAGTCCTTCCTTTGGTTGGTTGGTTTTTTTGTGGTGATTAAATTATACCATACCAATCGTTGGACTTCTCTTCTTTTTGGGTCACATCATTTTAGCACATACATACAAAAAAAGGGTATTTATGAAATAAGTGTTGAAATCCGGCCGCTTTTATTGTATAATGCAAAAGATAACTCGAATCACAAATCCATATCACGGAAAGGACGGTGATCGGCGTTGAAATCAGGCGTTACAGCCGAAAGTATCGAGCGCCCGAAAAAGAGAGGCATTTTCTCCGACAGCCTGATCTTGTCATTCCTTGACAGACTGTGCACGAAGATCTACGAGATGCTGAAGCGGGGCTTCTTCGCCGGTATCTTCACGGCATACCGGGGGAAACTCAGGAGCCGCGGGAAAAAGGTGCGGGAGAAAGGATTCATCCGCACGTTTGCGCAAAAAACGGAGAACTCGGCCCTCGTGCGGTTTGTCCACAGAGTTGCCGACGGAGTTATGGCGCTGCGTCTCAAGGTCATCGGCCTGTTCTTTTTCGCTTTTGCCGCGGTTGCAGGCGTTATCGCGCTGACGACCGGGTTGATGGCCGACACGAAGTATATCCCGAGGTCTCATTACTCCGTTATGCTTTTCGCAGGCATTATCCTTCTTTCGTCGCTTCCTCTGCTGTCATCCCGCAAGACCCTGTACGGCGGGATAGCGGAATCCTCGATCTGCTCCAAGGTATTTCCGGCTCTGGGATTTCCGGTCGATAAGCTCAACTACGAGGGGGTGACGGGGAGGACCTTCGTCGCTCTGATCCTCGGCATCGCTGCGGGCGCGCTGTCGTACTTCGTCAGCCCGAAGCTCATTCTCGCCGCGGTGATCGGAGTGGTTTTCCTTTACCTTATCATGGCAAAACCCGAGTTCGGGATGCTTTGCCTCTTCTTCATAACCGCGCTGCTTCCCACCGTACCGGTGGCGATCCTGCTTATCCTGGTAGCTTTCTCGTACCTTTTGAAGGTGCTGCGCGGAAAGAGAAAGATCGTTTTCGAGGCGGTGGATCTTTTCGTTCTGATCCTCGCCGTCCTGTACGTGTTCGGCGGCTTCGTTTCTCTCTCGATCAAATCGCTGATCCCGGTGTCGCTCAGAGTATGCTTTATCATCGGATACTTCCTCGTCGCCTGCATCGACCACTCGAGAGAGTGGCTGAAGCGTTTCGCTCTCTCTGCGGTCTTCTCCGGGGTGGCGGTTTCCCTGTACGGAGTCGTGATGTACTTCTTCGGCTCCAAGGGAGGGAACACCTGGCTTGACGCCTCGCTGTTTTCCGATATCTCCGGACGCGCCGTGTCGACGCTGGAAAATCCGAACATGCTCGGCGAGTATCTGGCGATCATGATCCCGATAGCGGTCGCGATGCTTATCTCAGGAGAGATGATAAAGCGGTCCACGTCGTTCCTTGCCTGCTGCGCTCTCGCGTTCTGTATGGTGCTGACCTGGAGCCGCGGCGCGTGGCTCGCCCTGATCTTTGCGATGCTGATCCTCGTGTTCATCTGGCACAGGCGCTCGGTCTGGCTCGTTCTCGGAGGCGCCATCGCCTTGCCGCTGGCGACCTTCGTCATGCCGTCGAACATACTTAACCGGTTCATGAGTATCGGTAACATGGCCGACAGCTCCACCTCTTACAGAGTGAACATCTGGAGAGGGGCGATCCGGCTGATCCGCGACCATCTGTTCTTCGGGATCGGAGTCGGCGAGGACGCCTGGAAGAAGGTCTACCCGGACTACACTCTCCCGGGCATCGAAAAAGCGCCCCACGCCCACAACCTGTTCATGCAGGTCACGGCGGACATGGGGATCGCCGCCCTGATAGTTCTTCTCGTGATACTGTTCTTCACGTTCCAGTCCGGTTTTTCCGCCTTCTCGAAGATATCCGGCGCCGGGTCGATCGACTCGACCGGCCTGCTTCGCGCAGACGAGTTGGGCGACGTTTCCGCCGCCGGCGCTGAAAAGGCCGCCAAAGCTGCGAAACTAAGACTCAGAATGGCGATCGCCGGACCCATGTGCGGCATTTTCAGCGTCATCGTTGAAGGAATGACCGACTACTCGTGGTACAACTACCGTGTCTACCTTGTGTTCTGGCTCGTCGTCGCGCTGTCCGTTGCGTTTACCAAAGACGCGCGGAAGTACCTGAGGCCCGACGCTCCGCCGGACGGAGAAACGGACAGTCTCTCGGCGGAAGTCGAGCTCCCGGCGAAATAAACCGGTTATTCGGCAAACATAAAGGAGAATTGAAATGGAAAAGAAAAAATTCAGATTCAATATCATCGACGCGATCATTCTTCTCGTCATACTCGCCGCGATCGCTCTTTTGGTCTACGTGTTCGTCATCAGCGACAAGACTGTTGAGGAATATGATAAATACCAGATCGAGTGCGTCATGGAGGTGACGAGGATCAACGAGAACCTCGCAGGCGAGCTGGAGATCGGCGAGGGCTCCAACGTTTATAATCCCGCTAACAATAAGCTGATCGGCAAGGTCGTCGCCGAGCCGGAGTTCAAGAATACGATAACCACTGCCTTCGACGAGAGCACGGGTCAGGAGATCTATCCCGAAGTCGAGGGGCTGAAGGATATTTTCATAACGGTCCGCGTGGAAGCGGAAAAGACCGAGTGGGGATACTCCGCCGGCGACCTTTATTTCGTCGTCAACAGCTCCGCCCGTTTCAGAGTGGGCGATTTTGAATGCAACGCCACCTGCCTCGATCTCAAGGTCGTTGAGTGAAACCTTCCGGGGTGATCCTTATGATTGACAATAATATCATTTACGCCGCCGTAGCACTTGTTTGCTCGATCCTGCTGGCGTTTTCGCTGACTCCCGCCGTCAGGGTGCTGGCGTTCAAGGTCGGCGCCATCGACGTTCCGAGAGACAACAGAAGGATGCATAAAAAACCCATCCCCAGGATGGGCGGTCTCGCGATCTATCTCAGCTTTTGCATCACCTGCCTTCTTTTCTGCGACATCACGAAAGAACTTCTCGTGATGCTCGCGGGGGGTCTTCTTATAGCGGCCCTCGGGATGCTCGACGACGTGTTCAGACTCAGTGCCTGGCTCAAGTTTATCGTTCAGATAGCAATCGCCGTCGGCACGTACTTCGGCGGTATCCGTATCGACAGACTCAGCTTCGGAGGCCATTACTTCTCCCTGGGCGTGTTTGCGATCCCGATAACGGTCCTTTGGATCGTTGGTTTGTCCAACGCGTTCAATTTCGTCGACGGGCTTGACGGACTGTCCTGCGGCCTGTCTACCATCTCTTCGATTTCGATCCTTTGCGTGGTCCTTCTTCAGGGAGATCTCTCCTACGCCATTGTGGCGCTTATCCTCATCGGCGCCTGCTTCGGATTTCTTCCGTTCAACCGCAATCCAGCAAGGATCTTCATGGGTGACACCGGGGCGCTGTTCCTCGGGTACACTCTGGCGGTGATATCGGTGCAGGGCACTTTCAAGATGCATACGGCTCTGTCTGTGCTCGTGCCTCTGTTCATTTTC
>JAFWWR010000248.1 GCA_017518025.1 Clostridia bacterium | reverse complement strand
CGAGCACATCATCAAGGGGGATGAGTGCAGCGGCTTCACCCTTGACAGATGCTCCTTCTCCGCCTGCTCCGGCGTAAATGACGTCTACATCTACGGCAACCACTGAGACCTGCCCTTCGACGTCTCCGTCACCGAGTGTGACTTCAGCGTGTTCGCAGGAAGACCCATCTCCCTTAACGGCTACAGCTGGGGCCACAACAAGTTCGACCACGTGAGCAACGTCTTCTTTGACAATAACTACATATCCTACACCAATCTTATCATCGACGACGGAGCCGCGGTGGAGGTCAACTACTGCAACGACGTCATGATCTCCCACAACGAGTTCGAGAACTGCAGCCGATGCGCCATCGACTACGGCGGATGCTGCAACATGACCGCCGAGTACAACACGTTCAGGAGATGTATGTACAACTCACAGGACGGCGGCGTGCTCTACTGCTGGAACAGGCAGTATGACTGGGGCAACGTGGTGAGGTACAATCTGTTCTACCCGGCGTCGAGCTGGTACGGGCTCTACATCGACGACAACGAGCCCGGTACCGAGGTCTACGGCAATCTGTTCTACAAAGTCGGTCCCGCGGTCTGCGTCCACGACGGCAGGTCGAACAACGTTCACGACAATATCATGATAGAGAGCCAGGTGGCGCTGTCCACCGGCAACCCGAAGGAGGCGCTCGCAGAGTATCACGAGACCGGCGACTTCTCAGTCGTCGCGAACAACAGATACTACAAGCAGTGGGTGTCGTTCTTCAACACCCTGAACGGCAACGAGGCGCTGAAGGAGGAATACTTCAGCCGTTATCCGGAGCTCGCTTCCCTGTCAGCGGATCCCGAGGACGTGAACGAGACCAACTTCGTCCTCTATCCCCGCAGCTATATCAGGGACAACTGGTATTTCACCAAGGAGGGACCCGACATCACCTTCGGCGACGAATACTGCGTGGTTGAGGGCAACAGGGTGTTCCGGATGGACGAGAACCCCTGCTTCGTCAATCCCGCCATCGGCGACTACAGGATCAAAGAGGGATCGGAATTCCCGGATTATCACTTTGAAAAAATGGGAAGATATTGAGAAAAATCCCTTGGGATTTTTCTCAGAGAAGAGAGAAGAGAGAAAAGATAAGAGAATCGGTAAAAAACGCGAGCGCGCCGCTCGCGTTTTTTCTTGACTTTACCGGTGTCTTTTGATATCATTAATTACAGAATCAATCTTCTCCCGAGAAAGGAACTAACCATGAAAAAGTTCATTTCCCTGATCCTCGCCGCGCTGATGCTCGCCGGTGTGTTCACTGTCGCGGCGCTTGCTGAGGAATCCCCGTTCTCCGACGTGAAGGAAAAACGCTGGAGCTACAAGGCGATCAAATACGCTTACGACAACGGCTATATGGACGGCGTGGGCGGAGGAAAGTTCGATCCTGCGGGAACGATGACCCGGGGGATGGTCGTGACGGTCCTCTACCGCATGGAGGGCTCCCCCGAGACGGAGTTCAGAAGCGACTTCTCCGACGTGAAGGACGGAAAGTACTATTCGGGCGCCGTCATCTGGGCGAAGGATAACAATATCGTCAACGGCGTCAGCGAGGGAAAATTCGACCCGGGCGGAAAGATAACGAGAGAACAGCTTGCCACGATGCTTTACCGCTACGCCGATTTCAAGGGACTTGACACCAGAGTCAAGGGAGACCTCTCGAAATTCCCGGACAGGGACAAGGTCCACAGCTACGCCAAAAACGCCCTGGCGTGGGCCACCGGCAAGGAGCTCATCACAGGAGTAAAAGCAGGAGACGTCGATCTGCTCGATCCGCGCGGCTTCGCCACCCGCGAGCAGTTCGCAACGATACTTATGAGATACAAGACAACGGATCTCAGCTACCCGAACGAGCTGAACGAGCCCGTAGTGCAGAGCCGCTACACGGAAAAAGAGTATCCTCTCGTCACGGACGCCGATATCTACGTGGCTCCCGACGGAGACGACAGCGCAACGGGCGACCTCGACCATCCCGTCGCCACGTTCGCTCACGCGGTGGAGATGGTCCGCGCGCTTAAATCCTCCGTCACCGACAGAAGCGTCGTCGTGGCGTTCAAGGCGGGCACATACTTCACCGAAACGGTGAACATGACCGCCGAGGACTCCGGCACGAAGGAGTACCCCGTGATCTACTGCGGCTACGGCGACGGCGAGGCGATCATCACCGGAGGAGCCACCGTGAAGGAAGACGAGTTCTCGTCGCTCACCGGCGACGAGAGAGCCATGTTCAACAGCGATCTCGTCGACAGAATCAAAAAGGCGCCCCTGAGCGGCAAAATGGACTCCTACTCCACAAAGGACATCCTGTTCTACGAGGGCGGAGTCATGACTCTCGCCCGGTTCCCCAACAAGTACGAGGACGGGACCGACGCTCTGATGTGGTCCGGTCTCACCATCGACGACAACCACATAAGGATCAAGAATCCCTTGATGAAGCGCCACGCAAGGTCCTACAGCGAGCGCTCCCTCGAGACCCTCCAGTTCTTCGGCTACCTGACCACCGGATGGTACAAGGACATCCTTGACACCGGCGGATACACCGAAAGCGGCGACGACCTCGATTTCCTCATACCGGATCCGTCTCAGGGGCGGATGGGCCATCTGCGTTATCTGGAGCTGGACGGCTTCGACAGCGAGTTTTACAACGCCATGGTCTTCCAGAACATTCCGGAGGAGCTGGACGTCCGGGGCGAGTACTGGGTCGACGCGCGCACCATGACCCTCTACGTGTTCGAGCCCTCCGGGACTTACACCTTCCCCTCCGTGAATCGCGGCGTGAATATGAAGAACTGCGACTACGTCACCTTCCGCGGGCTGACCATGACCGGTTACAGCGAGCACATCATCAAGGGGGATGAGTGCAGCGGCTTCACCCTTGACAGATGCTCCTTCTCCGCCTGCTCCGGCGTAAATGCCGTCTACATCGACGGCAACCACGGAGACCTGCCCTTCGACGTCTCCGTCACAGAGTGCGATTTCAGCGTTTTCGCCGGAAGACCCATCTCCCTTAACGGCTACAGCTGGGGCCACAACAAGTTCGACCACGTGAGCAACATCTTCTTTGACAACAACTACGTGTCCTACACGAATCTCATCATCGACGACGGAGCCGCGGTGGAAGTCAATTACTGCAACGACGTCATGATCTCCCACAACGAATTCGAAAACTGCAGCCGCTGCGCCGTGGACTACGGCGGGTGCTGCAACATGATCGCCGAATACAATACCTTCAGAAGATGTATGTACAATTCCCAGGACGGCGGCGTATTCTACGCCTGGAACAGGCAGTACGACTGGGGCAACGTGGTGAGATACAACCTGTTCTATCCCGCGTCGAGCTGGTACGGACTCTATATCGACGACGCGGAGCCCGGAACGGAGGTATACGGCAATCTGTTCTACCACGTCGGTCCCGCGGTCTGCGTCCACGACGGCAGGTCGAACAATGTCCACGACAACATAATGATCGAGAGCTACGTCGCACTGTCCACCGGAACGCCGAAGGGAACTCTCTCCGAATATCACAGGACCGGGGACTTCTCCGTGGTGGAAAATGACAGATACTACAAGAACTGGGTATCCTTCTTCAACACCCTGAACGGCAACCCCACCCTGAAGGAGGAGTACTTCAGCCGCTATCCGGAGCTCGCTTCCCTGTCCGTGGATCCGGAGGACGTGGATCAGACCAATTTCGTCCTCTATCCCCGCAGCTATATCAGGGACAACTGGTATTTCACCAAGGAGGGACCCGACATCACCTTCGGCGACGAATACTGCGTGGTTGAGG
>JAFWWR010000247.1 GCA_017518025.1 Clostridia bacterium | reverse complement strand
GCGTCAACTTTCCGCCCGGCTCAAACGTCGTTTTGGACGTGCCGACCATAAGTCCGTTTTCGTACGCGTACTTGACGTAACTATAGTACCATTTGCCCTTGGGAACGTCCTTGAAATCCATCTCGAGCGACTCCGACGATACCGCCGCCGGGATCAGAGCAAGCAGAAAGATCGCCGCGATGATAAACGAGAGCGTTCTTTTAATCATTATTCCGTACCTCCGATGATGGTCAAACAAGCGCCTGATGATCCTGAAGAATTTTTCCCCGTTCGATCGGGCGTTCCTTGTGTTTATATTATATCGGTATACGGTCCGGTTGTCAATCGCGCCCGAAATTATTCGCCAAACGCAAAGAAAAGACGCCATCCGGCGCCTTTTTTCTTTCCCCCATCCGGGGCTCGAAATGATGTTTGCCCTTCAGGCAAGTGATGCTCCCTGCGGCAGTGATGCGCCCTTGCGGGCGTGATGTGTCCTGCGGGACGTGATGGGCCGCGCCGCCGGGGGGAAACACGGCTCCGGACACTTGAACAATAAGGCCGTTTGTGATATACTTGAAGGACAGAGACATATATGCCGGCTCGCCCGCGGTGGATAAGACGAACTCGAAGTTCACGGACGTGAAAAAGGGCGCGTTCTACGAGGCGGCCGTCGCCTGGGCTGTCGCCGCCGACGTACCACGTTCTCGCCGAACAGCGTCTGCACCCGCGCTCAGACGGTGACGTTCCTGTACCGGCTCGCGGAAAGCATGGATCAAGATGTCGCCGGGGGACTTTCCCGTAAAGTTCCCCCGGATTATGAAAAACGGACGAAAAAGGAGACGTTTATGCTGAAATTTGAAGGCGTCGCGCACCGGGCGGCGCAGTTTTTCGAAAAAACGCAGCTCACGGACCGGGTCCTGTGGAAGAAGTTTTCCGACCAGTTCCGCCTCCGCCCGGACGGGGAAGACAAGGGATGGCGCGGCGAATTCTGGGGCAAAATGATGCGCGGCGGCTCGCTGATCTGCGAGTACACGGGGAGCGAGGAGCTCTACCGGATCCTCACCGACGCGGTGCTCGACGTCATGACCGCGGCTGACCCGGATGGGGCGGTGTCGTCCTACGGGCGCGACTGCGAGTTCACCGGATGGGATATGTGGAACCGAAAGTACGTCATGCTCGGGTGCGAGTACTACCTCGAGATCTGCCGCGACGGGGCGCTGGCGCGGCGGATCACGGATTTCCTGCGCCGTCAGGCGGACTGCATCATAGCCCGGGTGGGCGACGGAGAGGGGAAGATCCCCATCACGCGCACCTCGCAAAACTGGCTCGGGATCAACTCGTCGTCGGTGCTGGAGCCCGTGGCGCGGCTTTACCGGCTGACGGGCGACGGGAAATACCTCGATTTCGCCGCGTACATAGTCGAGTCCGGCGCGGCGGAAGGGGTCGACGTCTTCGAGGCGGCGTATCGCAACGAGACGGCGCCCTACCGCTACGGCGTGTCCAAGGCGTACGAGCTCATCTCGTGCTTCGAGGGACTTCTGGAGTACTATCTCGCCACGGGGATCGAAAAATACCGCGTCGCGGTGGTGAATTTCGCCCGGGCGATGCTCCGGACGGAGGTCTCGGTAATAGGGGGCTGCGGAGTTACGGGCGAGCTGCTGGACCACACCTCCGCCCGACAGACGGTCTCCTCTGACGAAGTGTCTCACGAGACCTGCGTCACGGTCACCTGGATGAAATTCTGCTCGAGAGTGCTGGAGCTGACGGGAGACAGCGTTTTTGCGGACGCCATGGAAAAGGCGTTTTACAACGCCTATCTCGGCGCGCTGAACGTGTATCGGCGCGATTGCCCGTTCCCGGACGAGGGGAAGAAGGCCACTTATCTGCCGGTGGACAGCTACAGTCCGCTTCTGCCCGGCAGACGGGGGCGGATGATCGCCGGATTCCAGCTTCTCCCGGACATGACCTATTACGGCTGCTGCGCCTGCATCAGCGCCGCGGGGGCGGGCGTGTTCCTCCGCTCCGCGGTTGTGGCGGAGGGAGACCGCGTCACCGTCAATTTCTTCGAGCAGGGGCAGGCGGAGTTTTATATGAACGGCGTGCGTGTCACGCTGGAGATACGTACCGCTTATCCCGCCGACGGGGACGTGGCGCTTCGCGTCAGGGCGGACTCGCCGGTGCGCTTTGCGCTGAGGGTGCGTGATCCCGGCTGGGCGGACGGCGCCGGCGGCTACGCGACGTGGGAAAAAGAGTGGAGCGACGACAGGATCGGGCTGCGGTTCGATATGCCGATAAAGATCCTCCGTCCCGAGCACTGGGACACGGACGTGGTGTATACGAAAAGCGCCAGGACCGACTGGGGCTGCTACTACTGCACTCCGGCAGAGGTGACCCACAAGCCGGAGGAGGACCGTTATTTCGCCGTGACGCGCGGACCGGTAACGCTCGCCGCGGACGGCAGGACGGGAAAGGCCGCGGATTCGGCGTTTGAGCCGTGTTTCGACGCCGTCCGCCGCGAAAATGAGATCGAGCCCGGCGTGCCCTGCCTCGAAAAGTTCGAGTTCAGGACAAGATCGGGCGAGAATTACTGCCTCGTGGATTATTCCTCCGCGGGCCGCGACTGGGAAACGGATATCGCCGCGTGGCTGCCTGCCGCCGATGGGGATTTTTGAAAAAAGCCCCCCTTTTGCGGTGTGTGAAATCGCTGTTGAAAAGGGAAGATATCTATGATAAAATGATTTCGAGGGCGCACGCCCGGAAGGAGGGTGAAAAATGGTCGCAGGATTGATTCTGTGTGTCATTGCAAATTACGTTTTCTGCTTTTTCGCGGCGAAGATCGGCGCGGAGAAGAAAGACCTGAAAAAAAGCAAAACGGTGAGCAACGCATTCTTCGTGGCCGGCCTCGTCTGCGCCGTCGTCGCGGCGATCCTCTTCGTCTCCCTTATCGGGAAAGGCAGCCGCGGAGCCGGCGTCGGAAGGACCGTGGTCTACGTGAACGGTCACAAAGTCTCCTCTTCGACTTACGCCGCCACAACGAACTTCTTTATCGGATTTATGTTCTTTCTGCTGCTGTTCGGAACGGGCATGGCGATCCCGTCCGCGGTTTTCGATAAGAGGAAGAAAGCGGGCGCGTCCGGCGGAGGGTCAGCAGTTAAAACCGTCAAAAAACCGAACGCCGCGGCGCTTGTCTTCTCCGTTCTGGCGCTGATCTTCGGGGTGGTGTACCTGATAGCCGGCATCTGCGCCATGACCGGCGCGCTGAAAGCGAATTCAGACGTCGCTCCCGTCGTCTCAGTGGTCGTGAGCGTGATCCTGATCGCCCTGGGAATATGGGGAATAACCGTCTTTGCAAAACGAAAAAGGCGACTCAGGAACAACACACTTATATAAAAAAACCAAGCCGCGGAGGATTCCGCGGCTCTTTTTAGAAAAAAGTTTTGAAGGGTGTGGGGGACTTTTTCAAAAGTCCCCCGCGCTTATTCTACGCTCACGTAGTGGTGCCGCAGGGTCGCGTGGCCGTTCGCGTCGATCTCGATCACGGTCCCGCCGCTCATATCGCGCTCCCAGGAGAAGCCGCAGCCGGTCTTGAGCGAGTACACGAACCGCACGCCGCGGTAGCCGACGGAGAAGCAGTTCTCGTGATTGTGGCCGCAGAGCAGAGTCTTCGTGTTGCCGTACTCCAGCACCTTGTCGAAGAAACCGTTGTCCGTGGCGTTTGACGAAATATTCGTATGCGCCACGCCGAAGGAGTCCTCGTACCCCTCCGCCCAGCAGCCCACCTGCATGCCGTCGCCCGCCGGAACGGATTTCGGATCCACCTCCGGCAGCAGCGCCGCCGCCCAGGCCTCGCGGTAGGTGTAGCAGGGGATGTGACAGATCACCGTGGACTCCGGCACGCCCATGTCGTTCAGCATCTCGCAGACCTTGCCGTACCACTCGATCTGCTTTTCGGAGAACTCGCCCTGGTCGGTCTCGATGCCGCCCTCGTCGTTGATCCACGCCACCTTTCCGCCGGTGTCCATCATGATGAGCGCGTGGATCGGCACGCCGTTCTGCCGCAGGATCACCACGTAGTTGCCGTCTCCGAGCCGCGGATCGCCCTTGTCGTACAGGCATCCGCCGGCGTTCTCAAGCGTCTCGTTCACGTCGTGGACAAATCTGTTCCACTCCTGGTGGTCGTGATTGCCGAGGATCGGAGCCCAGGGGATCCCGGTGTCCTCCATCAGCCCGGTGAAAAACTCCAGGCCGACTAGGTGCCCGCCCCAGGCGAGGTCGCCGGTGGCGGTGATGAGATCCGGGCGCTCCGACTCCATCAGAGCCCCGACGGTCTCCCGGAGGATCCTGCCTCCGGAGCCGTCCACGTCTTCGTTGTAAAGCTGCGGATCGGAGACGTTAAGGATCCTGAATCCGTCCCCGCCGTCCTTGTCCACGTATTTCACGGGGATATCGTAATCCCGCTCGAACGTCTCCCCGTTAAAGTTGACGCCGTCGAAGGTCACGTATTCCGCCGCGCCGGAGCCGGCGTTCTCCGCCAGCACGAGAAGATCCTCCTCCGGGGCGTAGGCGTAGAGGGTACCGCTCCCGAAATCGGTGTAGTACTCGCCCGCCGCGTCCAGATCCTCCGCCATGTTGAGCACGGCGAATCTGATATTGACCCGGGTGTAGTCCTCGTCGACCCTGCCCTCATCGTCAAGAACGTAGCGGAATCCGCCGAACCACGGGTAGGATCTCAGCTCCGCCGGATCGGCCAGCGTCAGCGTGTAGGACGCCGCGTCATAGGAGCCGACGCTGACGGTCTCCATGTATTCCTCATAGCTGAGGTTGCCGCGGATCATCATCCCGTCGGTGGTCTTGTATTTTTTAAGCCACCGCGCCGCCACGGGGTTTTTGATCTTCAGCGACGACGGGCCCGACACGTCGGCGCCCTGGTCGAACAGATTGTCGTCGCCGTTTGAATATCTGTTGGGGTTGCGGGCGAGATCAAGCTCGCCGTCCCCGTCGTAGACTTTCAGGGTGACGGGAGAGGCGCCGAAGGGGATACGCGCCGCAACGTCGGCACACTTTACGCTCCCGGCCGCCGCCTCTTTGAACATCGCCTTGTCGCCCTCGGAGATCGCTCCGAAGTCGGAGGCGGTCAGCGTGAATCCGTTGGTCACGGTCACGTCGCCGTCGCCGTAGGCCTTGTAGACCACGGGGCATTCCGCCGCGCCGGAGTCCTCCGGCTCCAGATCGAAGTCGGAGAGGTAATAGGTCCCCGCCCGGAGAGCCACGGTGACACCGCCCTTTTCAGGCGTCTTTTCGACCTCGCGGACGGCGAGGATCGCCCGGCCCAGCGTCCGGAACGGGTGCGCGAAGGAACCGTCGTTCGTATCTTTGCCCCGGGGCGAGACGTAGAAGTCCGCCTCCGTAAGCGGCGTGCCCGCCGTCTCGGCGTAGGCGTCGAATCTCTCGATTATCGCCGCGAACTGCTCCCGGGTGGCGTAACCAGCGGGGTCGAGGAGATCGGTCTCTCCCGACTTCACGCCGCCGATGAGGCCGGCTGAGGCCGCCCAGGCGAGGGCGTCTTTCGCGTACTTGTGCGCCTCCCCCGCGTCCGGGAACCTCGAGAGATCCCCGTCCGCCGTTCTGTCAAGCTCCGCGAACTCCGCGTAGCGGTAGAGGATCGCAGCCAGCTGTTCACGGGTTATTTTTCCGTTCGGGTCGAAGATACCCTCGCTGACGCCGTTGACGATATTGTTATTCTTTGCCCATATCACGGCGTTCGAGTAGTATTTCCCCGCCTTCACGTCGGTAAAATCCGCCTTAAAGTCCGCGGCGGGGCTCCCTTCCTTGCGGTAAAGCACCGTCACCGCCATGGCGCGGGTCATTGTGCCGGCAGGATCGAATTTTCCGCCTCCCACGCCGTCCATGTATTTCATCTCATAGGCGTACTCGATGGATTTTCTGCTCCAGCGGGTCTCCTTCACGTCGGTGAAGGGGAGATCCCCGGCGGAAACCGCCG
Organism: Clostridia bacterium; assembly: GCA_017518025.1. Classification (GTDB taxonomy): domain Bacteria; phylum Bacillota; class Clostridia; order Oscillospirales; family CAG-272; genus RUG11130. The sequence continues at coordinate 2,530 of JAFWWR010000247.1, read as the reverse complement.
CCGCGGCGAGAATCCCGAGCAGCAACGAGAGGGTGAGAACGAGAGTAATAATTTTCTTCATATACCTGTTATCCTTTCGGGGTTTATTTCCTGATGAATCACCGCACGTCAACGTAGTGATGGCGGACCGAAGCGCGGCCGTCCGCCGAGATCTCCACCACCGTGCCGCCGCTGTTCAGGGGATTCCACGAGCAGCCCGGGCCGGTCTTCAGCGAATAAGTGAGCCGGATGCCCCGGTAGTTCACCGAGAAGCAGTTCATGTGGTCGTGACCGCAGATCATGGTTTTCGTGCTTCCGTGCTCCAGCATGGCGTCAAAGAAGCCGTTGTCCCAGTCGGGAGAGGCGATCTCGCCGTCGTAGGAGACTCCGAAGGAGTCCTCGTACCCGGGAGACCAGCAGCCCGTCTGATTTCCGTCGCCCGCGGGGACTGAATAGGGGTTCACTCCCGGCAGGAGCGCCGCCGCCCAGGCCTCGCGGTATGTGTAGCAGGGGATGTGCGTGACCACGGTGGACTCGTTGACGCCCATTTCCTTCAGTTTTTCACAGACCTCGCCGTACCACTCGATCTGGCAGGGCCACAGGTGGTCGTATCCGTTGAACTCGTCGCCCGTGTCGTCGATGCGGTCGGCGTAGCTGTGGGTGTCCATCATGATGAACGCGTGGACAGGCGCGCCGTTCTGCCGCAGGACCACCACGTAGTTGCCCCAGCCGAGGCGGTAGTCGCCCCATTCGAAGAGACAGCCGTCCCGGGACTTCAGTATCTCCGTTTTCAAAATCATTGTTTCGGGATCCGCCTCGTGGTCGTGGTTGCCCATGACCGGCGCCCAGGGAACGCCGGTGGAGCCGAGCAGATCCGCCAGGTTCGTGACGGAGCCGACGCTATCGCCCCAGGCAAGGTCGCCGCTTATGGTAATGAGGTCGGGCTGCTCCGTCCGGACCAGCTCCCGCACGGTCTCGGTGACGATACGGCCCGCCTCTCCGTTCCATTCGCCGTCCTCGAGCTGAGGATCGGAGATGTTTATCACCTTGAATCCGTCCCCGTCCTCCTTGTCCACGTAGACGAAGGGTATCTCATAGGGGCTGTCGTCGACGGGCATACCGTCTACCTCTATCCCCTCGTAGAAGACGTATTCCGCCTCGTCGTTGTAATACTCGTCGGAGAGGGAGAGGGTGTAGTCCCCCGCGGGATCGTAGACGTAGAGGACGCCGCTGTCCCCGTCCACGTAGTATTCGCCGGGGAAGTCGAGATCCACCGGCATATTCACGATCAGCGCGTCGATCTGAGTCTTCGTCCCGTCCGGGTCGACGGTTCCGTCTTCCCTGAGGGTATACCGGAAGCCGCCGAACCAGGGATACGAAGTGAGCTCCGTCGGATCCGCGGCCGTCACCAGTTTGTTTTCGCTGTCGAACGTACCCACGGTGAAGATATCGGCGTACCGGTTATAGCAGAAGTGACCCCGGAGCATCATCCCTTCGGTGGATCCGTACCGGCTGACGTAGCGGGAGAGCAGACCGTTGACGATCTTCAGATTCGACGTGCTCTCCACGTCCAGGCAGTAGAGGATCACCCTGTCCTCGCCGTCGTCGTATCTGTTGGGATTGCGGCAGAGGTCGAGACGGCCGCGCTCCCCGGTCACGAAGAACGAATCGGGACGGGCGTTCTTCGGGAATCTGTCGGAGATATCCGCCCGCTTCACGTGAGAGGCGGCGGCGTCACTAAACATTTCTTTATCTTTGTCGGTAAGCTCCGTGAATTCGGAAGCGCCGACCGTAAACGCGTCGTGTACCGTCACCGGGCCGTCGCCGTAGGCCTTGTAGGTCACGGGGCACTCAGCCGAGCCGGAGTCCTTCCACGAGAGACTCCAGTCGAAGTTGTAGTATTCCCCGGCGCGGACCGCAACGGTGATCCCGCCCTTCTCCGGGGTCTTTTCGATCTCGCGGACGGCGAGGATCGCGCGGCCCAGCGTCCGGAACGGACGGCTGAAGGAGCCGTTCCAGTCGTCGTTGCCGCGGGTCGAGACGTAAAAGTCCGCCTCGGTGAGGATCTCCTCGGCGGAGGCCTCGAACTCGTCGTATCTCCCGATTATCGCCGCGAACTGCTCCCGGGTGGCGTAGCCGGCGGGGTCGAGCAGATCGACCTCTCCCGACTTCACGCCGCCGATGAGACCGGCGCCAACCGCCCAGGCGAGGGCGTCTTTCGCGTATTTGTGCGCCTTCCCCGCGTCGGGGAACCTCGAGAGGTCCCCGTCGGTCCCCCGGTCAAGCCCCGCGTACTCCGCGTAGCGGTAGAGGATGGCTGCCAGCTGTTCCCGGGTGATGGCTACATCCGGCGAGAAGGTGGTTTCAGTCGTGCCCATAACAATGCTGTTTTCCGCGGCCCAGTTGACGGCTTTTTCATACCAGATGCCGGACGGCACGTCGGTGAAGGTGTTCGGTTTTCCGGTTTTTTCGCCTTCCAGCTTCCAGAGCATGGTTACGACCATGGCCCGGGTGGCGTTGCTGTCCGGTGCGAACCGGTTATTGCCTATGC
>JAFWWR010000246.1 GCA_017518025.1 Clostridia bacterium | reverse complement strand
GTGAACGAGGCCGGCGGCAATATCGTGGGAAAGATGGCGATCCTGGCCGAGGGCGACGCCCAGAAGAGGGACGACCTGATCTACCTCAATCCCCTGCCGCTGTTCACCTCCGACGGAACGCCCATAGAGGGGACGTACTGAAACAGGAAAAAACCTCGCTCCGGCGAGGTTTTTTCAGTGAAAAGAGAAGAGAGAAAAGAGAAGAGAAAAGGTGGCTTTGCTCCGCAAAGCTGCCTTTTTTATTTATCGTTCTCGCGCCCTCCTATCGTCGGATCGACCTCCGCGGACAATCCTCCGCCGACGACTCCGTTTATGGACAGATCGCCTCCACAGGCTACGTTTCCTCCCACGTTCCCGCCTATGCCGAGATCACCTCCGACTGATACGTTTTGTCCCACGTCGCCGGCAATATGAACGTCGCCGCGGCAGTCAACGGATCCGTTTATATTCCCGTTTCTGACGAGAAAGTCGCCCTCGCAAGCCACCGAGCCGTTCATATTTCCCTCCCCAATGATGAGGTCTCCGCGACAGTTCAGATCCCCGTGACAGGTGAGTCCCCCGCGCAAGGTCAGATCGTCGGTGTTCACGTTGCCGTACACCTCGATGGAATCCCCTTCAAAATTCACGTTTACCCACTCGTCCCGAGCGGGAGATTCTTTCCCGAGGAGCCGCTTTCCTTTAAAAACAAACACTCTGACCTTTCCGTCGTCCGCAAGCTCGGGCATGACGTCGGCAGGGACGCCGGACGTCTCTTCCTCTCCGGCGAAAAGGTAGTTTACGGATACGCCGAAAAGAGAGGCGATCCGCGGGATCAGCTCCACGTCGGGGTAGTTGATCCCCGCTTCCCACTTGGACACGGCCTGGTTCGTCACGCCGATGGCGCGCGCCACGTCCTCCTGAGTCATGTTTTTCTTTTTTCTGAGCTCCGTGATCCGTTCTGCGATCAAATTGTTCATGTTCCCTGATCCTTTCGTTTTTTCTGCGGCCGCAAGTACAGTATAGCGGAGAAAGCCCGAAAAATCAACCAATCATTTGTTGAATTGCAGGGGAACGCTTTCCAACCGCAGGTTGGATGAGAAAAAGGAGGTTTTGGGTGGTGTTTTTATCCATATCTGCTACTCTCGTATAATAAAAACGTATGTCCCATCATCCTCTGACCCCGATGCACTCTTTCTCTTCTGGAAGAGAAAGCCTGCACTGAAAGAGAAGCAGGAAAGGGGTCCCGGGCCCGCTTTGTCCGCTCGGACGAGCCGGGCGCGCCGTTGCGACACCGCCCCCGACGGCGCCCTCACGGGCGGTTCCCTGCCCCCCCTCCACCCCCCAATCGCGGTATGTCTTCACCGCATCAAAATCCCAATCCCGCGTTCTGCCCGAATACATGATCATCAGTTGTTAGGGAGCGTTTTCCTCATCATCACGGGAAGTTCTCGGGGTGCGTTTGGAATTGAGGCGACGAGAAATAGCCTTCCCCCTGGAGGGGAAGGTGGGTCCGAAGGACCCGGATGAGGGGACACGAATGGTGATACAAAGGTTTTCCTTTTTTTGCCGGGATAATTCCCCTCATCAGTCAGCTCCGCTGACAGCTTCCCCTCCAGGGGAAAGCCTTTCTTTGTTCCCGTCAAAGCGAAGTTTTCATCATAGAAATTATGTTATCGGAGAGAGCCTGAAATGAAAAAGCGGAGGGACGAAAATAGCCTTCCCGCCGGAGGGAAGCGAAGCGGCGACGCGGCAAATATCGCGCCGACGAGGTCGGCAAAAAAAACCGCCGGATCGCTCCGACGGGATTTTTCGGTTTACAGTTTACAGTTATGAGTCCGGCTTGCGCCGGACGTTATGATTTGCGCCTCCGCCGCAAAGTTATGATATGATCGCCCGACGAAGTCATCGTTGCCGCAAGGCAACTCATAACTGCGCGAAGCGCATCATAACTCTAAACTCGCCGCAGGCGATCATAACTGCGGCCGCGCGCCCGCAGGCGAGCATAACTGTCGCGCTTTGCGCGTCATTTCCGCTTCGCAGCGCGCCTTTCTTTCCTCAGGCGGCGCTTCTCCTCCCGGGCCGCCTTCCGCCTCGCCTTCTCGTCCTTCCGGTCGCCGAGGTAGACCCGCTCTTCGGTGAAGCCGCGGCCGCGGACCTCCTTGATCTGCGTCACGGTGATGAACGCCACGGGATCCACGGAGCGCACCAGCTCGGTGGCGTCGTACAGCTTCCGCTGGGGGAGCACGCACATGACGCCCTTGCTCTCCGCGCCCATCATTCCGGTCTCGATGAACATCAGCGTCACGCCCACATTCATCTTGTCCAGCAGACGCGCCCGGATCTCCTCATACTTGTCGGAGACCACGAAAAGCTGCGTCTGCGGCTTGCCGATCACCATCATCCGGTCCAGCACTATAGACTCGAGGATGATCACAAGGATACCGTAAAGCGTCTTTTCCGGCTTCACGAAGATCGCCTGACCGCCCACGACGATTATATCGCCGAGATAGACCATAAGCGCAAGGGGAAAGTGGAATTTGTGATGGAATATCAGATTCACTATATCCATGCCGCCGGTGGAGGACCCCACCCGCATGACCAGTCCCATGGCGACGCCCATCAGGAGCCCCGCGAAGATCGCCGCCATCAGCGAATTGTCCGTCAGAGTGTAGATCCCCGGGATCCGCTCGAACACCCAGATGAACGCCGGATAGATGAAGGTGGACGCCACGGTGGTCAGCGCGAACTTCCGCCCCAGGACGATCCAGCCGATGATAAGCAAAATGAAGTTTATCCCCAGAATGACGTAGGACACGTCGATGCGGAACAGATTCGTCAGCACGATACCGATACCGGTAGTGCCTCCCATCACTATCCCGTGAGGGAGCACGAACGCCGTCACAAGAAAAGCGAGCAGGGCGTTGCCCGCCAGCATGCACAGCAGCGTTATTGTCACTTTTTTCCAGGGTTTGTCGTATGGTCTCACGGTCCCTCTCCTTTCCCAAGCGTCATCCTTTATATTGTATCAAAAAAAACGCCGGATTTCAACACGCTGTCCGAAATCAGTCCGTTTTGAGAGGCGCGACCGCCGAAATTACATCATTCTTAATTATTTTCAACAAAAAGTATATACATTTTTGCAAAAGTATGATACAATATAACCGTAACGGGAACCGGTGTTCCCGAAATTCTGAGAAAAGGTGGTTGACCCATGAACATCTCCGTTATCGGCAGGCACTTGAACGTGCGTGAGGACACCAAGGCCCTCATCGAGAAAAAGCTTGCGAAATTTGACAGATTTTTCCCGGACGGTGCCGATGCCTCAGTAACCTGTAAGAGCGAGGGCGACGAGAAACGGATGGAGATCACGATCTCCGTGAACGGGACGCTGTTCCGCGCCGAGGAGTCAAGCGATACCTTTCAGAACGCGCTCGACGGCTGCATGAGTTCAATCGAAAGACAGATCAGAAAGAACAAGACCAGACTGGAGAAGAAGATGCGCTCGTCCATCTCGTTCCCCGCCCCCGAAGAGCCCGCCGCTCCCCAGGAGGAGGAGCTTCTCTTCGACGTGAGGACGAAATCCTTCCCGCTGAAGCCCATGACCGTGGACGAGGCGATCCTTCAGATGAACCTGCTGGGCCATTCGTTCTATCTGTTCTTCGACGCTCAGTCCGAGGAGACCTGCGCGGTCTACAAGAGACGCGACGGCGCGTACGGACTCATCGTTCCCCAGCGGTAAATAATAACGCAACTCATCCCCGTGCCGGATCCCCGGCACGGGGTTTTTGTTACTGTCGCTGCGTGCGCCGGGCAAAGCGGGACGCGGTATGGCTGTTCTACCGTTCCGTCACGGGGAATATAGTTTTACAGTAACTGTATCGAACGGAGGCGGGGCGGCGGCAAATGAACGGAAGCTACGTTATCGGACGGCGGCGCGCGGGGCGCGCGGAGGAAAACGGGGCGGCGCCGCAGGTCCGGATCGACCCGGAGGCGGGACTCAGCTCCGCCGACGCCGCGCTGTCAAAAAAACTATACGGTGCGAACACCCTCACCCGCAAGAAGAAAAAAGGCCCCGTGCGGGAATTTTTCGCCAATCTGTCGGACCCTGTCATCAGGATCCTCCTTTTCGCCATGGGGATCAACCTCATTCTCACCTTCGGCCGGGTGAACTGGATCGAGATCGGCGGCATCGGAGCCACGGTGTTCGCGGCGGCGCTGGTGTCGACCGTATCGGAATACGGCAGTTCCGCCGCCTTCGAAAAGCTGTCCGCCGCGTCGTCGACATCCCGTTTTCCCGTCCTGCGGGACGGTGCGCCGGCCCCGCTGCCGCCGGAGGAGATCGTGACGTACGACGTGATCCGCCTCTCGGCGGGGGACGTCTGTCCCTGCGACGGCGTGGTGGTCTCGGGGACCGTCAAATGCGACGAATCCGCCCTGACCGGAGAGTCCCGAAGTACCGTCAAATCGCGGCCATCCGTCATCCCTCTCGCGGGATCCGGCCGCCTCTCACACTCGGACCCGTTTTTCATCTGCCGCGGCACCGGGATCTGCGCCGGGGAGTGCGCCCTGCTCGTCACAGCCGTGGGCGACTCGACGGAATACGGCAGGATCGCCGCGGAACTGCAGGACACGGAGGAGCCGAGTCCCCTGAAGGAACGGCTGCGCCGGCTTGCCCGGTCCATCAGCCGCGTCGGGTACGTCGCCGCCGCGGCGGTGGCGGCGGTCTACCTTTTCAACGCCTTCTTCATCGACGCCGGATTCGACCGCGTGGAGATCGTCTCGCGTCTGTCCGATCCGCGAGGCGTCCTGACCGAGGTGCTCCGCGCCCTCACCGTGGCGGTGTCCATCGTGGTGGTGGCGGTGCCGGAGGGTCTTCCCATGATGATCACGGTGGTCCTGTCCGCCAACATGAAAAAGATGATGAGGAGCGGAGTTATCGTCAAGCGCCTCGTTGGTATCGAGACCGCGGGATGCGTCAGCATCCTCATGACGGACAAGACCGGCACCCTCACCACCGGCGAGATGGAGGTGGAACGGGTGGTCGCCCGCGACGGGGTCTACCGGTCGTTCGGCGAGCTGAGAAAATCCCCCTCCGTGAGGAAAAAGATCGTCGCCGCGTCCGCACTCTGCCGCGGCGATGGAGCGGGAAACTCCACCGACCGTGCCGTCTCGTCCTTCGTAGGCGGCGCCCGGGTCCCCTCTTTGCCCGGGGACCGGCTCCCCTTCGATTCGGCGAGAAAATACGCCGCCGCCACGTTCCGCGACGGCGAGAGGACCGAGGTGCTCGTCAGAGGCGCGCCGGAGCTTATCCTGCCCCAGTGCTCCGCCGCCACCGACTCCTCCGGCAAAACCGTCGCGATGGACCGGGAGACCGCGCGGATCCTCGCCGATACGGCGCGGTCCGCCGCGTCGGGCTCGGCGCGTGTGCTGGCGCAGGCGTCATACCCCGCCGGAACGGTCGACTGCATGAGAGACCGCCTGCCGGACCGGGGGCTCGTCTTCACCTGCCTTTTTATCATCCGCGACGAGCTGAGACCGTCGGTGAGAGAAGCGGCGGAGGACTGCCGCACCGCCGGGATCGGAGTCGTCATGATCACCGGCGACGGCGAGGAGACCGCCGCGGCGGTAGCGCGGGAGGCGGGCATCCCCGGAAGGCGGTATCTCGCCCCTTCCGCGGCGGAGATCCGGGAGGGCGGCCTTCCGGACGACGGCGAAAAACTCGTCATCTCCTCCGCCGTGCTCCACGGACTGACTGACGGCGAGCTGACGGAGATCCTCCCCCGGATCGCCGTGATCTCCCGGGTCACGCCGTCGGACAAAAGCCGCCTCGTGCGGGTGGCGAAGGAGGCGGGTCACGTCGTCGGCATGACCGGAGACGGCGTAAACGACGCTCCGGCGCTGAAATCGGCGGACGTGGGGTTCGCCATGGGCAGCGGCACCGAGGTGGCGAAGGAGGCGGGCGACGTGGTGATCGAGAACGACGACTTCGTCTCCGTGACCCGCGCCGTACTGTACGGCAGGACGATATTCAGCAGTATCCGGAAGTTCATCACCTTCCAGCTGATCATGAATCTCTGCGCCGTGGGCGTGTCGGTGCTCGGCCCCCTTTTCGGCACGGAGACCCCGGTCACCATCACTCAGATGCTGTGGATCAACGTGATAATGGACACCCTGGGCTCCCTCGCCTTCGCCGGAGAGGCGCCGCTCCGCAGTATCATGAAACTGCCTCCCGTGGACCGCTCGGAGCCGATCCTCACCCGGAGGATGGTGGTGAAAATACTGTTCTGCGGCCTCTTCACCCTGACTGCGGTGACCGCGTTCCTCGTATCGCCCCGGGCGCGGAGCGCCTTCGGCGGCGGCGACGAGATCTACTTCCTCACGGTGTTTTTCGCACTGTTCGTCTTCGCCGGGATCGTAAATTCGTTCTGCGCCAGAACGGAGCGGATAAACCTCCTCTCCGGCCTGACGAAAAACAAACCGTTCATCTTCATCATGGCGGCGGTGGCGACGATCCAGCTCGCCATGGTCTATTTCGGCGGATCGGTGTTCCGCACCGTCCCCGTGAGCGGCCGGGATCTGGCTCTCGCCGCGCTCATCTCTCTCTCGGTGCTGCCCGCGGATCTCGTTTGCAAGCTGATCCTCCGGAAGAGGAGAAAAAAACGGCCGCCCCATTCAGACGCAGGATCGTCGTTCCTTGCCCGCCGGCGTACAGGCGTACGTCAAGGGCAAAAACGGCGATAGAGAAAGCACGTTGCATTATGGAAAACGGAAAAATCCGCAGGATTTTCACCTTATAAGTGAGTCCTGCGGATTTTTTGTGTTTTTTTAAGTAAAGACCCGTGCTTTTTCGTTCCGCGCTGAATGAGGCGGCCGCTCCGCGGGTTCATCTGTCGAATGCGCCCGCCCGGTCAAGTATCACCAGCACCCGCGCCAGCTGATACGACATCCCGTAGGAGTTGTCGCTGCCGCGCAGATACCCCTTTTTGACCAGTTTTTTCACGGTGGGCTTCATCCAGGACGGCATATTGCCGTCCACGTACGCCCATCTCACGCCCACCTGGTCGAACAGCTCGCTTTTCGCCTTCTCCAGCGCCGCAGTCTTTTTCTCGAGCTCCTCCGCCCTGTTTTCCAGAGCGCGGAGCCGCTTTTTTTCTTCGTCCGTCATCTCGTCCTCCCTGACCGTTTCGAGAAACTTCTTCCACAGCGATTCGTCCCTTACCCACGGCATGGGACACACCTTCCCCGTCACGTCGTAGTGGCGGCAGACCGTCGCCCCGGGGTACAGAGTCAGGAGATACCTCACCAGCTCCGCCCCCAGCGCCGCCGTCTCCTCCGGGATGAAGTATTCGCCCCGGGGGTCTTTTTTCGAGCACAGCTCCACGCCGACGGAATTCAGGTTGCTGCACCCGTTGCGGGACGCGCCGTCGCCGCAGTGCCAGGCGGAGTCGCAAAGCTCCACGGACTGCCAGACCGAGTCCCGGTCCACGAAAAAGTGCGCCGACGCGGCGCGGTAGTCCGAGGCGAAATACTCCGCGTTCCCCCGGGCGGTGTCGCCGTCGCCCGCCGTGTAGTGGATCACGATAAACCGCACCTCGGCGCCGTATCTGCCGCGCCAGCGGTTGATCTCCGTTATGTGTTTATTTATCTCCACCGGAGCCCTCCCCCTTCGACCTCAGCAGCTCCACCGCCCGCCGGACGGGGGCGGGGATCGGCACCCCCATGGCCCCGACGTTCTCCGTCACGGACAGCGTCTCGTTCAGTATGAACGCGGCGCAGACTCCGTCTTTGACAAATGTCGTTCCAAGGGTGACGTCCAGTCTCGCGCCCACCAGCACCAGCAGAAGCGCCGCTCCTTTTCGGCAAAGGCCTAAAAATCCCGCGTTGCTGGAAAGAGCCCCGGTTTTCGTCTTGTTCGACGCGTGGAAGACCCCCGCCGCCACAAGACCGGTGACGTAGTCGATCCCCATGAGGATCAGCAGCGTATTCATGGACGCGTCCCATCCTCCGAAAACGTACGAAAGAGCGCCGCCCACCGCCGCCGCGGCGCCGAGCATCCTGTTCCTCATGACGTCACCTCACCCGGCGGTACGCGCTCCCGCGTATCCGCAGACCTCGCTGTTGCCGCGGCGGTCGACGATCATCGACGAGGTGACCGCCGTCACTCCGGAGGGCACCGTCACCTCGGCGAGGATCATGTCGTAGATCAGATTCGATCTCACGGGCAGGTACCCCGCGTCGTCCTGATATACCATCACCGACCAGAGTCCGTCGTAGGTGTCGAGACGCAGGAACACCTTGAAGGAGTGTCCCGCGGACAGGTCGAGGGTCATCTGAGAGTCCGTTGAGCACATCCTGCCTCTCGCCCAGGCCTTGCCGGGGGAGACGCGCACGGTCAGCCCGCTGCCGGCGGTGACCTTGAACGAAGTTCCGTCGCCCGGGCAGACCCCGTCGCTCATGATAGACCCGAACATATCCGCCAGAGCGGCGGCGTTCAGAGCCTTGTCGCCCTTCGGGATGCCGTTCACCGTTCCCACGATGGCGGTGGAGTCGAAGGGGCCTCCGTCAATGTTGACGCTTGATATTATCGCCATTTCGTTATTATCCTTTCAGTGGGGCGGATCATTTGACCGCCCTGTTTGCCGTCAGTTCACGTTTTATGAACCGTTTTACGTTCATCAGTCTCTCTCCCAGGGTGATCTCCACGCGGAACGTGCCGTTCTCCCAGATCTCGTCCGCTTCCGTGACGCGGACCGCCCGCAGACCGTAGCCGTGGCCGGCGTCCACCGCCACCAGATCCCCCAGATCGAAAGCGGTACGGTATCCCGGGAGGTCGGGTGTCACCTCGCACCTCACGCACAGAGTCTCCCTGTAGTCGCGGAGCGCCTTGTTCCCTCTGTTCCTCAGCTCGCTCACGTAGTCGGCGTAGCTGCCAAAGTCGTCCGGGTCCACGTCGTGAGCGACAAGGTACATTTCCCTGTGAGTTTGGGGCACGTCCCGGTCCACGCCCTCGCGCACCGCGGTGGTCACGTAGCCGTCGCGCCCCTCCACGAAGGCGAGATTCTTCATCTCCGCCTCGGAATAGTCCGTCTCAAGGGAAATGAGGCCGCCTCCGTCCGATGAGAAATAAACCGGGCTCTCGCTGCCCGGCCCCCGGTCCCCTCCGCGGACGATCCGGAAGATAACGCGATCCGCCGAGGGGTCGTACCTGAGACGGTACGACAGTCCGAAGGGCTTCAGGATCCCGTAGATCCAGTCGGAGAGATTGACCGTCTCCTTCTCCGCCGAGACCGTCTCGGTGAGACCCAGAAGGGGCCCGTAGTGAAGGAAGGCGATCTGCCTGTCCGAAATGGAGTTGTTCACCGCCACGGTGCGGACCACGGTCTCCAGATTCCCGCTCATGGGAAGTCCCTCCGTCACGATCCTGTCGGAGAGAAGCGATTCCAGCAGCCGTCCCCTTACGACAGCCGCGCCGTCCGCGCCGTAGGAGACGCTCTCGATGCGGCCGTATTCTCCCGCGGCGGGGTTGAAGACAAAGGACGCCCCGGAGAATCTCTCCGCCTCCCCGGGAGTCGTGTGGATGGTAAAGGAGCCGCACTCGTGGAACCGCCTGGACCAGACGAACGAGATGAACCTGTCCGCGGGTCCCGCCACGGGCTTGTAATCGGCTCCGAGCAGATGTATTTCCATCGCCGTCACCCCTCACGCCCCGAAGTAGAGCGGTGTGAATTCCGTCTCGAACACCGCGTTCTGAGCCCCGCCCGTCGCCGAGACGGAGATCAGGTTCTCCCCGGGCAAAAGTCCGAAAAACGTGCTGTCGGAGTAGAAACCCACGGAGGAGCCGTTCTCGAAAATCCCCTTTTTGCCGGGTTCGGTGACCACGGTCCACTCTCCGCCCTCGACGAGGACGCCGAAGGGCCTTATGTGAAGTCCCCGGCAGGAGATCATCGGCTTTGTCACGGGTCCTCCCACCGACCGGAGCTTCAGCCGGAATCCGCACTCCGCGTCGCCCGGGTTAAACACCCTCAAAGCCGATCTTCCGGCGGTCATCCCGGTGACGGCGCCCGCTCCGCTCAGCATGGTGAGCGGGAACGAAAGAAGCGCCGTGCCCGACGCCGGCGAGGCGATAACGGGTGCCGTACCCGTAAAAAACGGGTTCGGCGCCGTAAAATCCATCCTCACGCGCATGGGCTCGCCCCTGCCGGAATACGTGATCTCCGGCGCTCCGTCGGGGATGACGGAGATCCTTCTCGTCCTCCCCCACATTTCGGTCTCGATCTCCGCGTCCGCGCAGGGATCAGCCAGTCTCATGACGAGATCCCTGTAGCGGGAGACCGCCGCCCCGTCCGCCACCTCGAAGGTGACGGAGAGGTCGCGGCTCCGTATCCGGCGGGTCACCGGGTACCCTCCGCTTTCCGCGGCGGCGTTCTTCAGGGACACCTCCCCCTCGGGAGCGTCGAAGCCCCTCAGTCCGCCGTCCAGCACGCGGCACACGGATCGCGGGGACAAAGTCAGCGTGCCCGCGTCCGCCGTTATTCTGATCTTGTAATCCATATTTTTCCTCCCGTCGCCGTCAGTACGGCATCAGCAGATCCTCGCTCTGCCGCCTGATCTGCTTTGCCGTCCGGTACGGGCTGACCGCGTCGCCCTCAAAATAGATGTTCTGCGTGTAGACCGTCCCGCCGGACGGGTCCTTCCCGGACGGCTCCGGCGCGCCCGCCGATACCGTCACCGTGCCCCGCAGGGCCTCGCTTATGAGGGAGGCGCTCTCCCTGATGCCCTCGGCGATCCCGGCTGTCACGGCGCGACCGGTCTTTTTCCAATCGAATGCCGCCACCGCCTCAGCCGCGTCTGCAGCCGCCGAGGTCATGGAATTCTTCATCTTCTCGCCTCCCGCCGCGGCGTAGCCCGCAACTCTCGTCACGAAGGACGAAAGGGCGCGCTCCATTCCGGCGAGAGCCGACAAAAAATGCGACGTGTCAAGCTCCGTCGTGATTATAACAGAACCGTCTGCCATATTACTCTCCTATCTTTGTCATGATCCGCCGCCCGGTCAGAATGTCACCGCGCGGCCGATGGCGCGGGCTCTCTCCTCCGCCGTGCCGCGCACGGGGAGGGCGAATCTCGCTCTGAGCCGCCTCAGGCGCGCCCTTTCCTCACCGTCGGCGGAGGGCGGCGCCTCGCCGGAGCGGATCGCCAGGACCCGCATGAACTCCGTCTCCGCAGGAAGAGACCTGAAAAGCGCCAGAAACTTCCACCAGTGGAGCTCTCGCTCGCCGAGGTCGATCCCGTAGGCGGAAACGAATGCGCCGTATATCAGCTCCGCGTCGTATCCGAAGTCGAAGAGCGGAGCCGGTCCACCCGGCGCCGCCTCTTTTCCCGCCCGTCCTCCGGAAATGAAGGAGACCATGGCGTCCGTGATCTCCTCCTCCGGATCGGACGCGCCGCTTTCCGCCGCGAGGTTGAAAACGTCCTCGCAAAAAAACATCCTCACGCCGAGGGACCCCTTCACCGCAGGCGGTACGTCGGGGTCTCCGACCATGGAAAAAATCCTCAGAACGTCTCTGTGGGACCATCTGACCGCCACGGAGCGGCCGAAGACCGTCACGCGCTCCGGCAGACCGCCGCAAAGAAGCGGATTCACCGTCCGGTGGCTTTCCGCGGCGGCGGCAGATACTTTTTCTCCCATTTTCCGATCTCCTCTCCGGCGGCGCGGCACCGTTCCGTCACGAACTCCGCGAAGGAGGCGCAGGCGCTGATCCGCAGGTCCGCCCCGTTCTCATCCGTTTCGGGAAACATAAGGTCCGACGCGCCCTCGCCGAAAATCACGTCGAAAAACCGTGAAACGCAGGACCCGACGGCCTCCCTTTCGCCTCCGGCGTTCTCCGCCCCCTCCTTCAGGGCGCGGACGGCCCCGCCGAGGCGCGACACGCCGTCCGCGTCGTAAATATCGAATGCGAACTCCCGTCCGCCGAATCTCCATACGTCAGCCATGACGGTCCCCCGCCCCGTTTATTCCGAGAACACCCCGGTATCGGGGTCGTATCTGCCGAACACGGGATCACCGAGAGCCCGGAGGGTCCCGGTGTAGATCAGGGCGTCCGTACCCTCTCCGCACTTGTCGGGAACGACGGTGAAGTCGCGCTTCGACGCGGCGCAGGAGCCGCTTCCGTCCGTATCGAACAGGTCCGCGGTCATGATCTCCACACGCGCCGAGTCCCCGGTAAGCTCCCCGTCCGTCACGGCGCGGATCACGCCGATGACGGGGTCGTCCGAGTACACGTCCAGGGCGTACTCCACCTCGGGAGAATAGCCCGTCACGTCCGTGCGGGACGAGGTCTCATGGATGTATCTTCTCGAATATGTGACCGGGTTCTTCACCTCTCTGAAAGAGGTGAAGCCCTCCCCGATCTGTCCCCACACCGGGGACGAGGCGGTGCCGACGTTCATGAAATGGCGTCTGTCCGCCCTCTTTATCACTCTGCTCATATATTTTCCTTTCCCGCGCCGGATGGGTCAGACCTGCTTCAGGCGAACCGCGAAATCCGACGCGAATTCCATATCTCCGCTCTCGAATTCCGCCGTTCTGACCGGGCCGTCCGTGCGGCGCACCGAGCGTATCCCCGAGTTCTCGCCCGCCTCGGCTGCGCCGTTCTTCTCCAGCCAGTCCGCCAGCGCCTCCAGGAACGAAACCGTCCCGAGTCCCCCGGCGGGGGAGCCGCCCGCCGACCTGACGCGGACGCGGAAGGGTACCTCCATGAGGCGGGATCCGTCCACGTATTCCCTCACGCAGCGTCTGCCGGCCGCAAGGGCGACGGCGGAGGCGTTCACCGCCTCCTCCGTCATCTCGGGCAGGAAATCCCTCGCCCGTCCGTCGAACCGGTTCAGTATCCGGCATATTTCTCTGAGCAGACATTCATCGTTCATGCTGTCTCCTTTCCTTCCTGCGCCCGCGGAAGAGCGGGATCATCTCAAGAGCGCCCCGAGGACCGTCCTCTCCCATTCGCCGGAAGAGGCGTCCTTCGCCCGCTCGACCCATCTCGGCCCCGCGAGCCGGTGAACTCTCTTCGAGAACGACCCCGTGTGATAATACATACGCCTCGCGTAAGGCGCGCCGTACGTCACTCCCGACCGGTCCGCCTCCGCGGAGCCGGTGCTCAGAAGGAAGCCCGTGTCGTACGGGACGTACGGCTCGGCAGACTCCAGCACCGCCTCGCAGAGCGCGCGCCGCGCTCCGTCAAAGTTGCGGGTGATCCTCCGCAGAGCGGATACGTCCGCTTCTGTAACGATCTTCACGGCGGCCTCCTATCGCAGAGTGACCTTCACGTGGCGCATACGGTCGCTGCCGTCGGTGAACGCCTCCGCGCCGGTGACGCGCATCGCCTCGCCGAGGGCAGCAGGATCTGCGTCCTGCCGGTCGCCGGCGAGGACCATGTCCCCCGGAGCGATCTCCGGCAGGGGCGACGGCGCGCCGTCCGAGAAAACGGCGACCCGCCCCGGGAAAACGTACATCACGGCGCGGTCGCCGACGCCGACGCGCCGCTCGCGGCATATCTTGACTCCCCGAAGGAGAAAAACGTCCCACAGAGCGGCTCCGTCCGCGTATCCCGCCTGATGAAACAGGGTCGCCTCGCCGCGGAGCTCCATCACACCCACCTCGAAAAAAGTCCGGCGCGTCTCAGACACAGCACCGCCTCCGGGGAGACGGGGACTCCGCAGGCGCGCATGGCGCCTCCGGACGCGCCGTAGGTGACGGAATAGTCGCCCAGCGATTCCCTGACGGCGCCTCTCCCGTCGGGAGAGGCGTTTTTGTTCATCTTCGTCAGGTAGTCGACCTCGAGACACACGGCCCTCGCCGCGTCGCCGCTCGCGTCGGAGATGCCGGTGCCGCCGACAAGTTCGCTCACGGCGTCCTGCGCCGTTCCGATGACGGCTGAAAATTCGCTCTCGCCGCATTCTCCGCCGTACACGTCTCTGTAGTATTCAAAAGACACACTGCTCACACGACCACCTCCGCAGTCGGGCCGTCAGCCGAGATAGCGGCAGGCGAGCTCCGGATAAAGCGTCGCGAACGAATAGAGCACGTCCATGGAGAGCATCTCCTTCTTGTACTTCATATCGTATCCGCGGACGACTCTCAGCGAGATGCCGTTGTACGAAGTGACGTAGCTCTCCACGCCCGCGGGCTGGGAGAGAGGTCTCGTCACGAACGCGAACGCGCTGGGATGGAACACCAGGTTCGCCTTGTGGCTTCCGATCAGGGTCACTGCCTCGTTCTGAGAGGCGGTGATATTGGGGTACACCTTCACCGATATGGTCCCTGAGGACGCGGTGGCGTTTGCGGTGACCACGTAGATCTTGTTCCCGATCTTCAGGATGTCGCCCTTGACGACAGAGCCGGTGGCGGTGGCGGTGCCGTTGATCTGAACGGTACCGGAATTCGTCACCGCGCTCTTGACCTTCAGCGAGCCCTCTCCCGCGGAGAGGTCTCCGGCGGTGTGTGTGCGGACCGCCTGGGTCATGTAGTTGTCGATGCCGAAAATGCGGCCGATGGAGCCGGATCTCAGCGCCTTGGTGCTGCCGCACTTCTCGGCGTTGACGATAGCGGGGATCTGCTTGAACGCGGCGGTGGCCGCGGGATCCCATACGCCTCGTCTGTCGTTGGTGGGGACGCGCTGAGTGTCCATCATGAACGCCGCCTCCGCAAAGTCAGCCAGCGCGGAGGGAGTGGTCCCCGCCGTGCCGCCCACGTAAGGGATGTCCTTGTAGAGCGCCAGGCCGTCGTCGTTGATCTTCTCGGCGAGAGCCGCCGCGGCGGGCTCGATGAAGAGACGCGTCACGGAATCGAAGTTCAGCGCGCTCTCGAGACTCGATACCTCCGCGTCCACCGTGGCGATATTCTCGAGCTTCACGTCGACGGACTCCTCCACGATACCCTGAGCGGAAACTCCGCTCAGAGGAGAAAAAGTGCTCGCCTGGAGTCTCACGGGACGGCGGATGCTCACGGTGTCGTCCTGCTTCGCCGTCGCGCCGTCGTTCGTATCCCTGTAGATCAGGTTCGGGAACACCAGGTTGTCGATAAGGCGGGGCAGAGTCTCACGCGCGATCTGCTTGACAGAAATAAATGTGTTTGCCATTCGGTTTCCTTTCCTCGGCCCGCCGCGACGCGGCGCGCCGATCAGATAAAAATGTGTATGATACGGGACGGTATCCCGTCAGTTCTGCGCGGAATCCCTCATACGAATACGGCTGTAGTAGTCGTAGTCGCTCATTTGGTCCGCGTCCGTCTCCGTCCCGCCGTGGGACAGTCCGGTGGCCATGCCGTCGCCCCGGCCGATGAACAGATACGACTCGGATCTTCTGAGCGCGTCCACTCTCGCCGCAAGTTCCGAGGCGGTGTCCTCCGCGCTCTCCAGCCCGCTGACGTCCACGACCATGGCAGCCAGCGCGGGATTGAGCGCGCCCTGGCGGGCAAGCTCGCCGATGAGCATGCCGCGCAGGAATTCTCCTCCCGGCTCCGCCGCCGTATTCTCCGGCGCGGCAGAGGCGGCCCGGCCGTCCGCGTCCCGGGACGCGCCGTCCGCGGACCCGTTTCCCGCGGAAAACAAATGCCTGAACAAATTCATAAGAAATCTTCCTTTCGCAGATTTATGTTGATCGCGGGTAACCCCGCGACTCAACCGGTGATAAAACGACGCACGATGCCCGCCCTTCCCATCTCACCGATAACAGCGTCACGCCCATCGACCGGGGATCACTCCCCGTCTTCTTCAGTCAGGGCGGCCGCGGAGGCGGCGCATTTTTCCCTCGCCGTCTCCTCGTTCTCGCCCTTCCATCTCATTCTGTACTCGTACGGCGCCAGCAGCCCGGCAGCCACCTCGGCTCTGTCTCTCGCCCTCTCGGTCTCCGTGTCGATGAAGTAACTGTCGTCGAAATTCACCGTCACGTCGCACCCGTCGTCCAGGTCCTCCCCGAGGACGTTTTTCGCCGCCCACAGCGCGGCTGCCGCCGCGCCGCGGAGGAACGATTCAGCGTTGACGCGGTGCTTCGCCACGTTCTGCATCAGGTCCTGCTTCTCTCCCATGTACTGGGTGGCGGTGAGCTTCGCCCTGCCGGGGGTCTCCGAGAAGAGGTAGTGCTTCGTCCCGAAGCCGCACCGGAAGGACAGATAATCCAGCTGGTGCTGTACCGCGTCGGCGTTCTCCCGGGTCCTCAGATCCGGGTTATGCTCCGTTATCATCAGGTCGTCGGCGATGTCTCCGTCACCCAGAGTGACGAAAAGCTGCTGAGCCACGTCGTCCGGCGTGTATATCACGCCGCGGTCGTCCCTCATGATCAGCGACTGGTTGAGGAACACCTTCTTGCCTCCGAGCTTGATGTCGCGGCAGAAGTTGTTGTACGCCAGATCCACCCCCTTGAGGCAGTCCACGGCGTCGCCGAAGACGGACATGCCCATGCCGCACTCCTCGTTCACGCTGTTCGATATGTTCGGCGTGAGGATGGAGAACAGAGGCACGTCGGAGCCGGTGGAGAACTCCCCGATGAGCCCGTCGCCGTCGGCGGGGACAAGCTCCCCGTCCCGCGCCCTGAGAAGCTCGTTGGAGATCACGTATCCCGACGGCCCGAGACGGTGTATCTCGATATAACAGAGCTTTTCGCCGTCTCTCAGCACCTCGGACACGAACGCCGCCTCGGTGATCGCGCCGTTTTGCCGGGAGATGGGCACGATGTGGGACGCGTCGACAAAATCAACGGAAACCTCGGTGTTCCCGTCTCCGAGAAGCCGCCCCGCGCCGGACCGGACTCCCCTGAGGCGCAGGATCGCCGCGCCGGTGCCGAGGGCGAACGCCTTTTCCGTCATGCGGTTCGCCCTCTCCATAAATCTTGTCCGTCCCATGAAACCGTGAGCGCCGTCCTCGCCGCAGAGCCACCTCGCGGCGCGCCCGTCCGACGGCGTGACGTAGGTCCTCTCCGTCATCAGCAGCGCCGCCCAGTCCTCGCAAACCTTTTTCGCCATATTCATTCGGAACAGCTCGCGCCTTACGGGCACGCCGCCGGCTCCGTTCTCGGCGAACTCGTGGAACGGTCTGTAAAAACCCCTCCACCACGCCGCCCACTCGTCCACACGGGCGTAGAACTCCGGATCCGCCGCGATCCCGCGGCGTTTTTTCAGGTATTCAAAAATCAGGTTCCCGTTTGTCATCATATCCTCCGTCAAAGTTTTTTCATATATCTCTCAATGGCGTATTCCATGGCGTCCAGAATGTCGATATCGGACGTGAAATCGTCCAGCCGCACGTCCGCCATGGAATCGGGGTCCCACATGGCCTCCCCGATCCCCCGGATCACAAGGCCGCAGTTCTCCGTCACCCTGAACCTGCCCGCCGCCATGAGCGAATTCACAAAATCTATCCTGTCCTTGATCCGCCGCTTCGCGCAGTCCTCCACCCGCGCCGTCGACCCCTCCCGCCTGAGGCGCCTCCGGAGGCCGTTTATCAGGTATTGCGCCTCGCTGTCGCAGAAGACGTATCTTATTTCCGTCCCGGGGAAACGCTCCCCCAGCTCGCCGAGGAAGGCGAGCATCTCGACGTTCACCCTCTCCGAGTCGATCTCCCCCTTGACGCCGTCGATGGCGTGATCCGCCACCACGGCGACGGAGCCGTCCCGGCAGAACGCCGCCGCAACGAACGTCGTCTTCGACCTGTTGCCGCCGAAATCCACACCCACGTTGATGAACGCGACCGTCGAAGGGTCGACTTCATTCCGGCCTGCGACGATCCTGTCCCGGAGTTTGTGGAACAAGGGGTACACCAGCCCCTCCGCCGCGCACCGCTCCCCCAGGATGTCCCGTCTGTACCAGACGGAGCCCGGGTCGTACTGGGCGGCGATCTCCTCGATCCGCCGCCGGGGCAGAGCCGCGTTGTCGAAGATGGTGAAGTGGCAGTAGTTGAAAAATCCCGCCGGCAGCTCCCCCGCCCTCTGCTTTTCTCCGTAAAGGTCGATGTAGTTCTTATATATCGGCGCGCCGGGAGAGGAGGGGTTCAGATCCCAGAACACCCTCCGCCGCTTCGCCGCCAGCTGGCGGTTGAACGCCTCTTTTATCATGGTGTCGTGGTGGAGGTTTATCTCCGTGGCGATCCACATGCCGTAGGAATTGCCGCGGATCCTCTTGAACGAGTCCGCGTTCTTGCCGCCGGAGAAAATGACGATCTTCTCTCCCGTGCGGGTCATGATCTTCATGCACTCGTTCCCGCGGTACTTGCCCCACCTTGCCCGGGGGCCGAATATCCCCTCCAGCCCCAGGCCGTTGCAGTCTCCGATGTTGAGTTTCGCCGCTCCCAGCGTGGCGCCGGTGGCAAGGTGGATCCTGTCCGGCGCGTCCTCCAGCAGGTACGCGAAGGCGAAGACGTTGTCCACGGTCTTCCCCGCCCTGACGGCGCCCTCCGCCACGTTGACCGTGGCGGTGGCGCACCGCCGTATGTACCGGGAGTGCTTTTCACTGAATCTGTACTCCACGGGCGGGGTCACTCCTCTCCGCCGTCGGGGTCCGGGCCGCCGAATATCTCGTCCCGTATCAGATCGAGCCCGCCGTCCCGGCCGCCCCCGTCCTTTTTCATCTTCCAGAGGATGTCGAAATACAGTTTCATCGCCTGAACGTTGCTCTGCGCGACCCGCGCCAGCGCCGTCGCCACGCGGGGAGCCGCCGCCTCCACGGCGCGGTACGCCGCCTCGGCGAGATAACCGGTAAACCGGCCGTCCTCAAGCCACGCGGCGTATTCCTCAGCCGTGACGCCGCTCCTGCCGAGCACGTCCCCGAGGGTCTCGTCCTCTCCGCAGGTCATCATCGCCGAGGCGACCTTCCTCTGCATTTCGGTGATCCCGCAGCCGTTTTCCGTATCCATTGATCTCTCCGTTCCCGGCGCGGGACGTCTTTCAGTCCGCCGCTCCGAATCTGTATAGGTAAAACGACTTCAGCGCGTCGTTTTTGAGCCGGTAAACGGTGCTCCTCTGGCACATGTATTTCTTACAGAGCCGCTCCACGTATCCCGGCAGGCCGGTGATGAAAAATTCGTCGAGGATGTCGTACTGCTCCTCGGACAGGTACGACAGCGCAAGCTCCGTGCTTCTGACGCTCGCCGCCATACGGCGGAGCCGGTCCTCAAGCTCCGGAGACGTCTCCCCCTCCAGGTGCCGTCTGATGCAGTCGATGGATTTCTTCATGTAACCGAAATTGACGAGCGTCTCTCTGGCATCGTCCTTCCAGTAACCGTTCATTTTTTCTTTTTGCCTCCTTCAGGTCACAGGGGACTGTCCACGGCGATCCCGCGGCCCTGCTCAACGCACCCCTCACACACCGTAAGGGCGCCGATCAGATAAACCGTCTCGCCGACGTACACCGTCTCGCCGCATACGTCGCATTTTCCGTACGGTTCCTCCTCCTTATACGGGTCGAAATACATCCGGGCTCCCCCCTCTTTTGTCTGTCCGTCTCTTTTCCGGTGGCGTTGTCCGAACATCTGTTCGGTTTGTGCTTGCATTATACCACCGAACATTTGTTCTGTCAAGAGGAAATTCAATATTCGGGAAAAAGTCGGGACGGGGGCGGGAATACCGCGGGACGGGAGCGGGATTACGCCTCAGGCGGTTCCGCCGGGTTGGAAAATTGTTGAAAAAACGGCCGCGGTGTGATAGAATAGACGGGAAAGCAGTTTTATCACAAGGAGCAACAGATGGAACGCAGACTCACGGCAAATTATCACACCCACACAAAGTACTGCCGCCACGCCTCTGGGGAGATCGTGGACTATATCGAAACGGCGATCGGGCAGGGTTACTCCGTCCTCGGATTCAGCGACCACAGCCCCTACCTTTTCCGCGACGGCTACCGCAGCTTTTTCCGTATGTACCCCGAACAGCAGGAGGAGTATGTGACGGAAGTCCTCCGCTGCCGGGAGAAATATAAGGGACAGATCGAGATACCTCTCGGGTATGAGATGGAGTACTATCCCCGCCACTTCGAGGAGACTCTGAAGCTCATCCGCCGGTTTCCCTGCGACTATCTGGTGCTGGGCCAGCATTTTCTCGGCAACGAGTACGACGGCGACTACTCCGGCGACAGGGGCGGAGAGGTGAAGCTCATGCAGTACGTGGACCAGATCCGCGAGGGGCTCGACACGGGAGTGTACTCCTGCCTCGCCCATCCTGAGCTGATAAACTTCGACGGTCCGCGGGAGGTCTACGAGGAACATATGTCGCGCCTCATCCTGAAAGCGATCGAGACGGAGACGCCGCTGGAGATCAACCTGCGGGGTCAGAAATACGGCAACCGATACCCGGACGAGCGGTTCATCGCGCTGGCGGCGCGGATGGGCGCGAAGTTCGTCATCGGCGTGGACGCCCACGAGCCCTCTGACCTCGAGCACGGACGGGAATACGGCGAGGCGTTCGCCTACGCCGAAAAATACTCGCTCGACCTGCTTGACAGACTGCCGCTGAAAACGGTTTCCCTCTGAAAAATACCTACCGGAGACTTAATCATGATAATATCGGAAAAACTCCGCGCCCTGGGGGCAGAGGCGGAGCGCGAACTCGGCGGGATCTTCGCCGATATAGACAGAATAAGCGAGATCAACACGGAAAAGGTGCTTGACGCCTTCCGCGAAGCGGAGATCTCGGAGAGCCACTTTGCGCCCTCCACCGGCTACGGCTACGGAGACCGGGGCCGCGACGCCGTGGACGCCGTGGCGACGCGGATCTTCGGCGGCGAGGCGGGATTCATGCGCCCGTCGATAATTTCCGGCACCCACGCCCTGACGGTGGGTCTTTTCGCCCTGCTGAGGCCGGGCGACGTGATGCTGTCCGTCACGGGAAGACCCTACGACACCCTGACCGATGTCATCGGGATCGACTGCCCGAACGGCGACGGTTCCCTCGCCGATTTCGGCGTGAAGTATGAGGAGATCCCCCTCTCCGAGAGCGGCGAGATCGACCTTGCCGCCGTACGGGTCGCGGCGGAGCGCCTCCGGGACTCCCTTCGGGTGGTGTTCATCCAGCGGTCGAAGGGCTATCTCTCCCGCCCGACGCTCACCGTATCGCAGATACGGCGCGCGGCGCATGGCGTCCGCGAGATCGCCCGCTCCCTCGGGATCGAGCCGCCCTTCGTGGCGGTGGACAACTGCTACGGCGAGTTCACCGAGCTGTCGGAGCCGTGCTTCGACCCCTCCCTCCCCGGAGAGGAGGCCGTGGATATGGTCATCGGATCGCTCATTAAAAATCCCGGCGGCGGCATGGCCGACACCGGGGGATATATAATAGGATCGAAACGGGCCGCGGAGCTTGCCGGATACCGGCTGTGCTGTCCCGGCGTGGGACTCGACGCCGGCGCAAGCCTCGGTCAGAACAGGAATATACTTAAAGGGCTCTTCTACGCGCCTCACACCGTCGCCCAGGCCATGAAGACGGCGCATCTGGCGGCGTACGTGTTCTCCCGCCTCGGATACCGGGTCTCCCCCGGCCCCACGGAGAGGCGGAGCGACATCATACAGACCGTGGACCTCGGCACCCCCGAGGGACTGGTGGGCTTCTGTCAGGGGATCCAGTCCTCCTCGCCGGTGGACGCCCACGTCAGCCCGGAGCCCTGGGCGATGCCCGGCTACGCTGACGAGGTGGTCATGGCGGCGGGCGCCTTCACCGGCGGTTCCTCCATCGAGCTGTCCTGCGACGGGCCCATGCGTCCGCCCTATACGGCGTTTTTGCAGGGCGGCCTCACCTGGGAGAGCGGCAAGCTCGGCATCCTGCGCGCCGCCCAAACGGTGCTCGAAAAATCGGGAAAGGACTTTGACCTCTGATGGGGTATATCGAACTGCTGATCCTGGCGGTGTCTCTCTCCATGGACGCCTTCGCCGTGTCCGTGTGCAAGGGACTCGCCATGAAAAGGATAAAATTCGGCCGCGCGGCGGCGGTGGGGCTCTGGTTCGGCGTGTTCCAGGCGCTGATGCCCGCGATCGGATATTTCCTCGGTCTCGGTTTCCGGGATATGATCTCGAAATACGACCACTGGGTCGCCTTCGCGCTTCTCGCTGTGCTGGGGGTCAAAATGATCGTCGACACGGTGCGTAACAAGGAAGAGAACACCACTGGGACTCTCGACGTTAAGGAAATGTTCCTTCTGGCGCTGGCGACCAGCATCGACGCGCTGGCGGCGGGGATCACCATCGCCCTTGAGAAAAAGTCCGGGATCGTCCCGTCCGTTCTGACCATCGGCGCCGTCACCTTCGCGCTGAGCGCCGCGGGAGTCTACGTAGGCGGAGTCTTCGGCGAGAAGTTCAACCGCCCCGCCAAATTCGCCGGCGGCGCGGCGCTGGTCGCGTTGGGGATAAAGATCCTGGTCGAAGGACTGCTTCACGGGTGACGAAATGACGTACGAAGAGAGAACGAAACTTATCGGGGCGTATCTCGGCAAGACGGTGCGGATCGTCATCGACCGCCCCGTGGGATACGTGCATAAAAAAGAGAAATATACCCTCGTCTACCCCATAAACTACGGGTACATCCCCGGGGTCCTCGGCGGAGACGGTGAAGAACTGGACGTGTACCTGCTGGGCGTCGCGGAGCCCGTGGCTGAGTACGAAGCGAGGATCATCGGCGCCGTCCGCCGGGCGGACGACGTGGAGGACAAGCTGATCGCCGCGCCTGAGGGAAAGGCGTTCACCCCGGAGGAAATGGCAGCGGCGGTGGAGTTCCAGGAGAAATACTACAGATCAACGGTGGAGCCGTTTTGCGAAAAATATAACGCGCCGGGCGACCCCGGAGAAAAGGAGTAAACGTATGGAAAAGTTCTGCGACCTGAAATACGAGCGACCCGACCT
>JAFWWR010000245.1 GCA_017518025.1 Clostridia bacterium | reverse complement strand
TATCAATCATTTTGGTATAAAGAGAGAAGAACTGGAGCAAGTCTATTACAACACACCTTGCTATTACAACCGGGTTCTGAATCTTGACGTGCTTTATTCCGGAGACTCTGAACTTGTCGATGAGTACTACAGAAATACGGAATTACTTGATGGTATCCGGGAAAAAAGGCAGGCGTTGCTGATGACAAAAGTAAATATCAGGGAAAGCAATCCCGATCTTTGGATAGAGACTTTCGGAAGCGATAAGATCACGCCCCAGACCAGCGTGAAAGCGGCGGTGGATGCTTACGGATTATCCAGAGAGACCATTGAGGCGATCGTTGCAAAGGAGGCGGCGAGGCGTGACAATGTCTATGATTACAACGTCGACTCGTTGTTCGACGGATCCATGGACGGGCTTTCCCCCATTGAGCAGGACGCCCTGTTCTGCGGCATCTCAGATCCAATGACTGAATGAAAACGTGTGGCTCAATGTTTCTGTACTGAAGTGAAACTATACCTCCCTGACCCGCTGTGACTGAATGATTCTACGCAAAAAACGGCTGATTTTACCGTCAGCCGTTTTTTGTTTCTCCAAAAAGTTCTTTTTTTGTTGCAAAAAGGGAAGAATTGTTATAGAATATATCTGTGTCGGCCTCCGCTGAGACGCGGGCCGGCTATATGACGACCGGACGGGTGAAAATACGATGAAGATCAAAAAAATCCTTCTCTACGTAAGACAGTATTTCCTCATAATCCTCGGCGCGGCGTGCTACGGCGTCGGCACCATCTGCTTTATCCAGGCGGCGAAGATCGCCACCGGCGGCATCGTGGGCGTCTTCAACATCATAAACATCATCCGGCCCGTTCCCGTGGGCCTCTGCGTGTTCATCGTCAACGTGCCGCTCATCATCATATCGTTTTTCAAGTTCCGCCCGAGGTTCGCGATCAATTCTCTTATCGGTATCGCGGTCTCCTCCGCCCTCATCGACCTGGTGGCGCTCCTTCTGGGCTCTCATCTGCCCTTCACCGACGACCGGCTCCTGTCCGCTCTTGCGGGCGGCGTGCTCAACGGTGTCGGCGTGGGCCTCATCATGCGCAACGGCTCCTCCACCGGCGGCACGGACATCATAACCAAGCTCATCCACCGGAAACTGAAGCACCTGAAGGGCGGCGTCATCAACACCATCCTCGGTTTCGCGGTCTGCGTGTTCTATCTTATCGTGACCCGCGACGTGGAGGGCATGCTCTACACCGCCATCGTCATCGTGGTGAACAGCTTCTTCTTCGACATGGTCCTCTACGGCGGCAGCGACTCGAAGACCGTCTACATCATCACCGACGACACGGAGAAGATGGTGTCGGAGATCCTGGAGCGCACCCACGCCGGCGCCACGGTGCTGGAGGGGGTCGGCGCCTACACCGGGGCGGACAGGGGCGTGATCCTCTGCGTCATACGGAACAGCGTGTTCCCCGCGCTGAAGAGCGTCGTGAAGCAGGTGGACCCTCACGCCTTCATGATCGTGACGAAATCCTCCGAGGTCTTCGGCAAGGGATACGAGAATTTCAACACCGAGCGGCTGTAAGGTATTGCAAAAATCCGCGAATGATAGTAAAATAATGGCAAGAAAATAAAGGAGTCAGGAAAGAATGCTTGATATTAAGTTTTTGAGAGAAAATCCCGACGTCGTAAAGGAAAATATCAGAAAGAAGTTCCAGGACGCCAAGCTGCCCCTGGTTGACGAGGTCATTTCCCTCGACGCCGATATGCGCGCCGCCATCAAGGAGGCGGACGAGCTCCGCGCCAACAGGAACAAGATCTCGAAGATGATCGGCGGCCTTATAGCGCAGGGTAAGCGCGACGAGGCGGAGGCGGCGAAAAAGCAGGTGGGCGAGCAGTCCGCGCGCCTTAGCGAGCTTGAGAAGATCGAGCAGGAGTATTCCGAGCGCATCAGGGGGATCATGTTGACCATCCCCAACATCATCGATCCGTCCGTTCCGGTGGGCCGCGACGACAGCGAAAACGTGGAGGTGGAGCGCTTCGGCGAGCCCGCCGTCCCCGATTTCGAGATCCCGTATCACACGGAGATCATGGAGGGCTTCGGCGGGATCGACCTCGACGGCGCCCGCCGCGTGGCGGGAAACGGTTTCTACTATCTGCTGGGCGATATCGCGCGGCTCCATTCCGCGGTGATCACCTACGCCCGGGACTTCATGATAGACCGGGGCTTCACCTACTGCGTACCTCCGTTCATGATCCGCTCCGGCGTGGTCACGGGAGTCATGAGCTTCGCCGAAATGGACGCCATGATGTACAAGATCGAGGACGAGGACCTGTACCTTATCGGCACCAGCGAGCACAGCATGATCGGCCGTTTCATCGATCAGATAATCCCGGAGGACAAGCTGCCCTACACACTTACGTCCTATTCACCCTGCTTCCGCAAGGAGAAGGGCGCCCACGGCATCGAGGAGAGAGGCGTTTACCGCATCCACCAGTTCGAGAAGCAGGAGATGATCGTCGTCTGCCGTCCCGAGGAGTCGAAGGAATGGTTCGACAGACTGTGGAAGCACACCGTCGACCTGTTCCGGTCTCTCGACGTGCCGGTGCGCACGCTGGAGTGCTGCTCCGGGGATCTCGCCGACCTGAAGGTCAAG
>JAFWWR010000244.1 GCA_017518025.1 Clostridia bacterium | reverse complement strand
CCACCCCCATTGGTTTCGCGCGTCAGCCGTCCTGAAACCCAACTTACATGTATTCGCGCACGGCTCGAATACTAAATCGAGCGTTGTATTGCTCTGTTTCTCCCATCATCGCGGGAAGTATACGAAACGCCAAAGCAAAAACTCGTCCCGGGATCCCTTGTGGGGGGAGTACAAACGACGCTTATGTATTACTTTGGAGGGGTCTTTTAGCAAAAAACACAGCCGCGAAGTATTTCGCGGCTTTTATAAAAGTTTTTGCGGGGGTCCCGGGGGAGCTTTTTTCAAAAAGCTCCCCCGGGAAAAGATCCGGGCGAAAAATCTTTTTCCCGGTCGCCTGATGCGACCTTTTTCGCCCGAAAGGGGTGATATACTTTTCGGGCACAACGGAAGAGAAAGCGAAGGATGGGGAAAATGAAAAGGAAAAACGGCGGATCTATCCCGGCGGGAGCGGTGATCGGAAAAAATAAAAGTGAGGACGGGCGTGAGTTGATCCGCGCCGCGGCGTTTTTTGCGGCGGGGTTCCTTTTCGCCGGTGGGAGGTTCATTTTCGGCTCCGCGCCCTTCGGCGCGGCGCTGCTGACGGCCTCGTCGGGATTTGTCAATTCAGCGGCGGCGCTGTGCGGGTTCTTGTTCGGGTGTATCGGAGCACGGGGCGGCGCGTCGTACGCCGTGGCGTCGATCTGTCTTTGGGCGGTACGGTTTTTCATGGGACGCGCCTTCTCACGGAGCGTGGAAAAACGCGAAAAGAGGGACGAGGAGGAAGGCGTCACCTCGAGGGTGCTCGGTTTCCTCGCGGAGCGCGCCGCCGTCTCCTTTGACGAGTCGGTATACGTGAGGATGGCGCTGTCTTCCGTCACCGCTCTGGCCGGCGGCGCAATTTACGCCCTGACCGGCGGCGTCGGAACACCCGCGGCGATCGCCGCGGTGGCGTCGTCCGTGTCTGCGCCCGTTTTCACATTTCTTTTTTTCGTCTCGCCGGAGTGGGAAAGACTTTCCGACGGCGGCGCCGTAAATCCGGACGCCCGGGAGGCGGGGGACGCCCTTCGTGAGGCGGGAAGCGTCGCGCTGAAGGCGGCGGCGGTGCTCTCCGTGTCCGCCCTTCCGGTCCCGGTCATCGACCCGGGAATCACGGCGGCGTACGTGGTGACCGTTGTCACCGTTCTCGGCGGAACGGTCATCGGCGGCGTGATCTGCGGCGTGATCTGCGGCGGCCTTCTGACTCCCGCGGCGGTCCCTCTGCTTGCGATATGCGCCCTTGTCTGCGGGGCGGTGAAAAGGGCGTCTCCCGCCGCGGTGACGGTGGCGTCCTGCGCCGCCGGGGTGGCGTGGAGCATTTATTCCGCCGGTTTCGAGTCCATGGCGGAAACCGTCCCGGCGCTTATCGTCGCATCCGCGGCTCTCGCCCCTTTTTCGTCGATATTCACGGGCCGCGCGGCGGACGGAAAGAGCCGCCGAAGACGGGCCGGGACGCCGGACGCGGCGCTGACGGAGAGAATGATACGGGACGGCGCCGCCAGACGGCTCACCAGCCTGTCGGATGGGTTTTCCTCCGTGTCGAAGGCGCTGTACGGCATCGCCTTTGATGAGGGATCGCCCTCCGAGGAGGAGGCGCGGGTCATCTGCGAGAAGGCGTTCATGAAGTACTGCGTCTCCTGCGGGATGCGCCACGCCTGCCTTGAAAGGGAGGCGGAGGAGACCGGCCGCGTAAAGCGGGAGATGGCGCGCTCCCTTGCCGCCGGCGGCCACGTCAGCGCCGCCGCGGTGCCCGCCTCCCTGGCGAGGCGGTGCTACAATATGGCCGGGATAATTGACGAAGTGAACGAGACGGGGGCAATGCGCGCCGCGGAGTCGAGGGTCTACGACAGGACCGCGGTGGTCGCCGCCGATTATGAGGCGGTGTCGGACGTGCTGCGGGACGCGGCGGAGTCCGACAGAGGCGAGTTCGAGCCGGACAGGGAACTCACCCTGAAGGCGGCGGACGGCATCCGCGGATCGCGCTTCTCCGCCGACAGCGTCGTCGTGTACGGGAAGCGGCTGAAGCGCGTGGCGGCCGCCGGAGTGCGCATATCCGAGACGTCTCTCGGCGGAGAGGACATACGCCGCCTCTTCGGCAAGATCTGCGGGGTGCCGTTCGACCCTCCGGTGTTCAGCATCGACGGCGACGCGGTGAACATGGAGATGAGCGGCTCCGTCATGCTGACGGCGGTGAGGGGCGGCGCGTCTGTATCCCTGTCGCAGATCAGAAAAAAGAAAAGGATCGCCCGGGGAGAGAGCGACAAAACAAAGATATTCGGAGGGATGAGCGATTTTCTCCGCGGAGCGGGCGCCGAGCCCTGCGGAGACACGGTCACTTCCTTTGAGACCGGGGACGGGCGGCTCTATATGCTCATCTCCGACGGCATGGGAAGCGGAAAGGAGGCCGCCGTGACTTCCGGCGCCTGCGCCATGTTCCTCGAGAGGATGCTCACCTCCGGCGCCGCCGTGGACACCGCGCTGAAGATGGTCAATACCATGATCCGGGCGCGGAAGACGGAGTGCTCCGCCACGGTGGACCTGGTGGAGATCGACCTCGTGACCGGCATGGCGAGATTCGTCAAAAGCGGCGCGGCGCCGTCCTTTGTGGTGCGGGACGGGCGGCTTTTCCGGCTCCAGTCGAGGACCGTTCCCATCGGGATCATCCGCACGCCTGACGCCGAATCGTTCTCCTTCGCCCTTGAGCCCGGGGACGCGGTGATCATGCTCTCCGACGGCGTGGCGAAAAGCTTCGAGGAGGCGACGTGGCTGTACGAGCTCCTTTCCGACGGCGACGAGTGGGACGACGATCCCGAAAAGATGGCGGAAAAGATCGTTCTGTCCGCGGTGGACAGCGGCGCGGAGGACGACGTGACCGCGGGGGTGGTGCGGATCCTGCCGGAGAAAGCCGGATGAGAGACGCCGGACCGGCGGACCGCGATCATCGGATAAAGTGTTGACGGGGAGGTACGTCGTCGACTGACGGGCAACGTAAAAACCGGACGGATGCACCTCGCATACCGTCCGGTTTTTTGCCGTCGTTTATTTGTCTGCTTTCAGTATGGTCTCCATGGTGGCGCCTTCTCCGTGGAGCTCCTCGAAGTCCTCGGTGAATCTCTTCACCGCCGCGTCGATGCTGGGGAGACCCAGCGCGTTTTTGATGATGCCGTAGCCCACCGTGGCGCTGTGGGCGCCGCTGGCGAAGGCGTGGACCACCTCCGCGGTATTCTTGAAGCTCGCCGCCAGGATCTTGGCGTCGCTTTCCGACTCGTTGATGAAGCCGCGGAGCTGGGTTATGACGGAGTCCGCGTCGGTGCAGTTGTCCTCCATACGGTTGTAGTACACGGCGACGTATTTCGCGCCGGCGAGCACCGCCAGAATGCCCTGCATCGAGGTATATATGCCCGTGGCGGTCACGTTGACTCCCTCTTTCGCCAGCGCTTTGATGGCGGGAAGTCCCTCGCGGCTGACGGGGATCTTGATGTACGTGTCGTGACCGATGACGCTGATGATGGTCTTGGCTTCCTTTATGATGCCTTCCATGGTGGAGGACACGACCTGGACGTGGAGGGATCTGCCGTTGGTGCAGAGCCGTCTGATCTCAAGAAGGCGGTCGTAGACGTCGATCTCTCCCTCTTTTTTCAGGATACTGGGGTTTGACGTGACGCCGCTGATGGGCCAGTTGCTGAGGCCGTATCGGAGTTCGTCGAGATTCGCCGTGTCAAGCATGAGTTCGTTCATTATGAACACTTCCTTTCAAATCGCCCCGCGCTCCCCGGCGCGGCGGCAGGGCGGGACTGCCCGCTCTCTCTTTATCTTTTTGTCGCCCACTATTTTATCACAACGGCGCCCTGCGGTAAAGAGACGAACTGTCCAAAAATCAACGCGCCCCCGCGCCTTGCTTTGTGTAAGAAAGTCGCGGGGGCGTATCTTATTCTCCTATAACGTATCTGTTCACGTTGCCGGCGATCCCCTGGGACACCGTGTACTGGGTGACTCCCGGGGCGATCTCGCTCTCCATCGCCGTATGAGTGTGGCCGGTGAGCACCGCGGCGAACTTCGGCGCGTTGTCCCGGATAAGACGGATCAGTTCAAGGTTTTCGGCGGGACATCCGCCGTAGTTGAGGAAAAAGTATTCGTCGGGGATCTTGCCCGACTCACGCGCCCCGTCGGTGAGCACGGGCACGTGCATGGCGAGAATGATCCTGTCCTCCCCGGCGAGGAGCTTTTTCAACGCGGCGAGCTGTTCCCTTGTGATCTCGCGGCGTGAATCGTCGATCCCCGCGACGGTGAGGCCGCCGAGGCGCAGGACCTGCACGGGCTCGCGGGCGGGGGAGAATGAGCGGCCCGGGGGAATCGAGTCCCGGTCCTCGTGATTGCCGCAGACGGTCAGAACGGGGACCCCGGCGCCCTCCGCGGCGCGGTCGAAGAATCTGAGGTTTGCGGGGGTGACGGAGTCGAACACGTCGCCGGTGAGGATCAGCGCGTCTCCGCATTCCCGTGCGGCGGCGAGAGCGCGGAGAAAGTGCTCCTCAGGCGGGAGCTCCTGCTCCTCCCCGAAGGGCTCTCCGGCGGAGACGGCGAAGTCCCGTCTTATCATTTCCCATTCCGCTGCGGCCTCCTCCGCGCGCTTTTTCTCGTCGTCGGAGGACACCTCGTCGGCGCAGTTCAGGTGAAAGTCGCCCGCGTGGCAGACCGTTATCCTTTTCATCCCCGGAACGGGGATCCTGAATTCACGTATCATTTTCTGCCCGTTCTCCCGTCGCCGCCCGTTTTTTCTTTTTCCCTTTTCCAGAGGGGCTTCTGCTTCAGTTCCTCGAAAATGCGGACGTATCCGTCGTGACGGGACACGGGAACGCCGCCCGCCTCCATCTTTTCGAGCACCGCGCACCCCTCTTCTCTCAGGTGGGTGCATTTCGTGTATCTGCACTTTCCGAGGCAGTCCGCGAATTCCCTGAAATAGAGAGGCAGATCCTCGGGCATGAAGAACGTGAACCGGGTGAAGTCAAGCATGGAAAAACCCGGCGTGTCCGCGAACAGGAACGGCGCGCCCCCTGCGGAGAGGGGGTACAGTTCCGTGGTCCTGGTGGTGTGGCGGCCCCGCTCGGTCTTGCGGCTGACCGCTCCGGCTCTCAGGTCCAGCTCCGGGAAAAGACGCTTCAGAAGAGTGGATTTCCCGGCTCCGGAAACGCCCGCCACGGCGGCTCGCGCCGGCACT
>JAFWWR010000243.1 GCA_017518025.1 Clostridia bacterium | reverse complement strand
TTTTCCGCCGCGCTGATATGCCCGGTGATGTCCGAGAACAGCCGGTCCGTGTCCGCGCTGACCTCCCCGGCCAGCTGGATCTGGCGGGTCAGCTGGTCGGCGGCGGCGTCCATCTGGGATTTCGCCGCGATGATGGAAAAGAGGTTGATGACAAGGCCGATGAAGATCACCGCGATCAGCACAAAGACCACCGTGCTGATGTAGGTTCCCTCGGCCTTTTTCTGACTGAGAATTTTCATAGAGACATGATTCCTCCCAGTGATACGATGATTTGGATGACGATCACCACAAGGTACATGGCGAGGAAGCAGCCGAGCAGACACATGGACAGCCGCTTCACCCGGTTCGGCACCTTCTGTGCCTCGGCTTTCAATAACTGCCGCTGATAGTCCGCAAACTTCAGGGCGAGGTTTGACCAGTACGCGTCGGTTTCATCGCCCCGGAGAACCCCGATCAGTCCCCGCGTCGTATCGGACAGCATCGAGGAGCCCACGCGGGATTCGAGACGGGTCAATGCCGCTTCGTAGTTGCCGGACCGCATATCGGCGGCGGTGATCTCCAGCTCCTGCGCCATTTCCTCCCCGGCGTTCTCCTTGTAGGTATCGATGATGTTCAGAACGTCCCGGTTATGCTTCGGCGTCTTGTCGATGTGGCTCACGAACCGGGGCAGCTCGTACTCGATTTTCCGCCGCTTTTCTTTGATCTTCTCCGCGACTCCTTTCGACGCGCGGAAGTACATATATACTGCGGCAAGCAGCATCACCGGCGAGAGAACGGGAAGGATGAAGTACAGCGGAACCGCCGTCAGCGCGACCAGCAGAGACTGCACCAGAGCGTTTGCGATGTGCATCTCCGGGGATAGGTTGATGCCTGCGGAGGTCAGATCGCCCTGCAGCTGCATCTTTCTGTATCCGCTCAGCTTCACCCGTTTCGAGATCCAGACCGCCAGCCCTTTGAGCCAGATGTCCAGACTGGACGTCTTCTCCACCTGTCTCCGAGCCAGACGGTCGTATGCCGCTGAGGTGCGGACGAACGGGACCCGGTACAGATCGCAGAGTATGAGGAAGATGCCCGCGGCAAAGGCAAGACCAATCAGATATTCCATTCCGATCCCCCCTTTACCGCTTGTCTTGATTCGACGGGTCTGGTGAACCGCATCATCAGCACCGCCGTGACGACGATCACCAGTCCGCTGAGCGACAGGACGATCTTGCCGGGAATCGAGAAGATGAGCGTGTCGAACCAGTCCTTGTTCAGAACATACATGAGCGGGATGTTGCAGACGACGAGGACGACCATCGTCCAGTATTCCTTCTGCACCTCCCCGAGCATGGTTTTGAGCTCATTGTTCACGATGCGAACGTCGGTCAGCTTGCTCACGATGGGCAGAAGGGTGTCCTTCAGCGTCCGGTCGTCCTGACAGGCGATGAGCGTCTCGCACCACTCAAAGAAGATATCGTTATCGATCTTCTCCCTCATGTTTCGGAGCGCCTGTTTGGTATCCGAGGACACCATCATCGCGTCACCGAGGAATCCCGTGAAGACTTCCCGGATCGGCGGTTTCAGGTACGGGAGGTTTTCTTTGACCGCGCCGAGAATGTCGTCCGTGCGGATGTACGACGTCGTGACAATGGACAACGCGGTTTCCAGTTCCTCTTTAGTCTGCTTATCGTAAGCGTCAATCGTGCTCCGGGCGAAGAAGAACGGCAGAGACGCGAAGATGACCGCGGCGACAGGGGTCATGAAGAAGTTGTCGATCATCACGGAGAAGATACACCCCACGATCATGAGCACGACGGACGCGGCACAAGCGGCGGTGAACTGATTTGCTTTCCCCGTCGCGTCCAGAGCGTCTTTGATGTGAAGGATCTCCTTCGTGAGCTTTCTCGACTTCTTCTTACCCTGTGCGATCAGGATTTTGTCCCGGAGGTTCTGCTTCGGCACGAAAATCCCCATCAGGTCGTCCGTAATCTTTTCGGGGGTGAGTCCGAGAAGGAGGACGATCCCTGCCGCCATCACCACAAAGGCGACCAGATAAAGCCAGATCATGCCGTATCCTCCTCCTTCTGTTCCTTCAGGAAGAAGGAAAGTTCATCCTGCGGGACGCCGTACTGGATGAGCCGCCGTTTCAGGTTTTCCGACATGACGTTGGGTTTGCCGAACTGCCCGTCCACGACAAACTCCCCGTTTTCCACGGTGTTTTTCGTGATCCGGAAGTCGTACAGGCACCGGTACTCCCGCTCTCCGGACGGGGTGATGATGCACTCCGAGATGTCCATAATTTTTCTCTGGTTGTTTTCCAGCTTATGAGCGTAGACCACGAGCGGAAATGCCTGTCCCGCCTGGACAAGGCTCGTGTTAAAGTCAATCGGGAATCTTTTCTGACAGAGGAGCGCGATTCTCATGTGGGCGGCGGGTCCCGGCCCGGCATGGACGGTGGATACCACGGTGTGACCTGTCAGGGACGCTTCCACGGCGGAATAGCACTCGACGTCCCGCATCTCGCCGACGCAGACGACGTCCGGATTGAACCGGAGGCTCGCCACCACCAGATCTTCCTGGGTGATATCGTAAGCCGGGTTATCGGACGGACGGGAAAGGGTATGCACGACGTTGTTGACGATGTTCCCCTGTGCGTCCCTGCGGACAAGAGCCAATTCTCTCGAACCGCTCTCGATCGTGAACACGCGCTTGTTGTCCGGGATCGAGGTCATAATCGCGTTCAGCAGGGTCGTTTTCCCGCTGGATGTGGCTCCCGCCACGACGAACGGCACCCCGTAGCGGATACACATACAGAGGAACGCCACCATCTCCGGGGTAGCGAAACCCGTGTCGATCAGGTTCTGGAGATTTACCCTTGCCGGATGGAGCAGACGGATGGATACGGATACGCCCCGTTCCGCGTCAACGATCGGCTCCTTGAGCGCGGTGATTCTGGTGTTGTTCGGCAGATGCCCCTGCGCCATCGGCGTCGCGTTGTCGATAATCATCCCTGAGTGGTGGAGCAGCCGCTTGATGATGTCGACGGCATGCTGGGGAGACTGGAAGTGTTCGTCGAGCTTCACAATGGATCCGTCAAGCATGGTCAGGGCGATGTCGTCCCAGCCATTGACGTTGATCTCTTCCAGATCCGGGGAACCGAGATAGGGCGTCAGGATGCTGTATTCGCACATTTCCCGGTAGATCAGGTCGATCACCTGTGCAGGGGTGTACCCATCCACCTTGAAATCGTTGTCCCGGAGGAACTTGTCGATGTACGCTTTCAGCTGGGGATTCTTTGCCTGATCGATGAGGGCGGCAGCGTAATGCTGGGAAATGTACTCCTGCGTCAGCCGGAGCAGCGACCAGAAGTCGATGCGTTTTGCCATCTCACACCACCTTCTCCACCAG
>JAFWWR010000242.1 GCA_017518025.1 Clostridia bacterium | reverse complement strand
TTCGGAAAAGCGGCTCACGCCGCTTTTCGGGCAAACAGGAAGTGCTCGGGCGATTTTGTGGGACGGTCGCCTGTTTGCTGGGTTCGGCGTTTGAGATCGTTCCTCCTCCCCCCGGTAACCGAGCGTAGCGAGGTTCATTTTCAAGTTATATTCCGCGCTTTGCGCGGAGTTATATTGCCGCCGAAGGCGGCAGTTATATTCTGCCTTAAGGCAGAGTTATATTCCACCCTTCGGGTGGAGTTATTATGAGCAAAGCGAATAACAAGGTTCTGCCCGGAGGGAAGGCGTTCGTTGCGCCTTCGGCGCGCGATATGCCGCTCCGCGGCGCGATATACGGCTCCGCCGTGCGATATACGGCTATGCCGCGCGATATACGCGGCCATGCCGCGTGCGAATCAAAGCGCGACGCGGGGCGTCACGCTTTGATTAGTTCAAGTATTCTTTTAAAATTATCCGGCAGAGGGGCTTCGAAGCGCATGCGCTCGCCGGTGGCGGGGTGAGTCAGCTCCAGTTCCGCCGCGTGGAGGCACTGTCCCCGGAAGAGATCCGGGTGGCGCTTCTCGAACTGCGTCGATCCGCCGCCGTACACGTGATCCCCCAGCACCGGATGGCCGATGTGCGCCATGTGCACGCGGATCTGGTGAGTCCGCCCCGTCTCAAGCTTCAGCTCGGCGTAGGTGAATCCGTCGGGCCGCGAGATCACTTTGTAGTGAGTCACCGCCTCCCGCCCGTCCTTCGGGGACACCACCGCCATCTTTTTCCGGTCGGTTTTGTGCCGTCCCAGGGGCGCGTTTACGGTGCCCTCGTCCTCCGGCAACTTTCCCACCACCACGGCGCGGTATATCCGGAACATGGAGTGCTCCTTCAGCTGCTCCGACAGGGAAAGATGAGCCGCGTCGTTTTTCGCAGCGCAGATAAGGCCGCTGGTGTCCCGGTCGATCCGGTGGACGATCCCCGGCCGAAGAACTCCGTTTATCCCCGACAGGGAAGACCCGCAGTGGAACAGCAGCGCGGACGCCAGCGTGCCGTGCTCGTGGCCCGGCGCCGGATGGACCACCATCCCCTGGGGCTTGTTTATCACGATAACATCCCGGTCCTCGTAGATAACGTCAAGCGGGATGTCCTCCGGCTCCGCCGCGGGCGACACCGGCTCCGGAACGGTCACGGAGATCTCCTCTCCCGGGGCAAGAGGCCGGTTCTTTTTGATCGCGGCGCCGCCGAGAGTCACAAGATCCGCGTCGAACAGCTTTTGCGCCGCGGAACGCGTGATCCCGAGTGATTCCGATACGAAAACGTCCGCCCGCACGCCGCTTTTGTCCTCCGGCACGGTGAAGCGGTCCGGCCCGGTCTCCTCGTTAACGGAAACGTCTTCAAAATCTAACAGTTCTTCCGCCGTGGGACTCACCTCCCGTCGCCGTCGCCCTCCGCCGGGCGATTTTTCTTCGCCCGCCGTGCGGCGAGCTCGTTTCTGATGAGCACGAATATCAGCAGACCGCATCCGACGCATACGAAGGAGTCCGCCGCGTTGAAAACGTAGAAATTGATCAGCCGGAAATCGATGAAGTCCACCACGAATCCGCGCCAGATCCGGTCGATCATGTTGCCGATACCGCCGCCCAGCACGAACGCCACCGCCACGTTGCCGAGGACTCCGCCCCGGCGGTTTATGACGATGTACGCCGTCATCACCACGATGACGAGCGACGATATGATCATGAACACCCACCGGTTGTTCGAGAGCATACCGAAAGCCGCGCCGCGGTTTTCGACGTACGTCAGGTGAAGCACGTTTTTGATCAGCGGTACGGTGGAGACGCTTGTCAGATTTTTCAGTACGAGATATTTCGTCAGCTGGTCGAGGCCCACCACGGCCGCCGCGATGACGAAATACAGCGGAAACGGTATTTTTCCCGCTTTACGGCTTTTTTCTTCGGTCATTTTTTGTCGATATCCCGCCCCGGGCGGTTCCTTCTGATCAGACTGGACGGGTCGAAGTCCTCGCCGTCCTCGTGTTCTTCTCCGTCGTAGAAATCCAGGTCGTCCGGCGACGACGGCGCCGCGTCCTCCGCGGGGATCTCCGCGTTATCCCCGGGTACCCCGACCGCCTCGTCCGGCGTTTCCTCCGCCTCATCACCGCCGACCGCGTCCTCCGCCTCGTCCGGTTTCTCGCCGAGAACGCCCCGGAGGAGCTCGGTGAACGAATAGTCCTCGTATCCTCCCGCGGACTGCGCCTCACCGCCCTGATCCGGCAGATTTGCCAGAGGATCGTCCGGGAAGTCCGGTCCGTCAAGAGTCAGCGACTCTCTGAGCTTCGCCAGCAGGTCGTCGTCTTCCTTTGCGGTCTCTTCTTTTATTTCTTCCGTTTCCGCAAACGGA
>JAFWWR010000241.1 GCA_017518025.1 Clostridia bacterium | reverse complement strand
TACCATCGGCGAAATCAGCGGATGCCACATCAATCCGGCCATCACCTTCGGCGTGGCGCTCTCCGGCCGCATGAGCTGGAAGGACGCCTGCGGCTACGTCCGGTTATGAGCCGGATGCTCTAACCAACTGAGCTAATGGCCCGCGTGCCGAGGTATATTTTATCACGGAGGCGGCGTCTTGTCAACACTTTTTTGCCTCACGCCGCACTCAAATCAACTGCTGCTCGTTTATCATCAGCCGGAACTGGAGTCCCAGCTTCTCCGCCGCCTTGCGGCAGAGGATCATCCGCTGCAGGAATATCTCGAAATAATCCATGACGGAGCCGTATCGCGTGTCGACGGACAGCTTCAGCTTTATCAGCGTGTGCGCCTCGTTGATCTTCAGCTCCGCCCTGGTGACGGAGTAATTCACCCGGTCGTGGATGTCGAAGGTCGCCTCGTCCCGGTTGCGGACACGGTTGCGGCGCACGTCACTCTTGTCGGCCAGTATCAGAGCCGCCGCCAGGGGGCTCACCGGGACTCCCGTTCCCTCGTCGTGATTTCCGATAGCAGCGACGATCTGCCCGATCTCCTCGGGCGGGAAATCCAGGTGATCCAAAATCCGGAACGCCATGATCGCCCCGGACTGGCTGTGCTCCTCGCGATTGACCAGATTGCCGATGTCGTGAAGGTACCCGGCGATCTTTGCGAGCTCCACCAGCCGCCCGTCGTAACCGAGCGTCTTCAGGATGTACCCCGCTTTTTCCGCCACCGCCGTCACGTGAGCGAAGCTGTGCTCCGTATAGCCCAGAGCGGACAGAGAGATATCCGCCTGCCGGATGTAGGTGTTGATCACCTCGTTATGCCTGATCTCGTCGAACGTCATCGCTTTTCTCCTTTCGGGCCGCCCCGTCACGCGGTCCCGGTACAATTATATCACATCGCGCCGGAACAATCCACCGGAAAATCAAGTATTCTGAAAATCTTCCCCCCCGCGCCCGATATTGAAATCTCCCCGCCGATATGGTAGAATATCCTCGACAACACAACGCCGCAATACGGCTGAACGGAGGACAGAATGAACAGAAAAGTCAAAGTAGGGGTAGTGGGATGCGGAGGCATCTGCCGCGGGACCTACATGGACAACATGACGTACCGCTTCAACGTGATCGACGTGGTCGGATGCGCCGATCTCATCGACTCCCGCGCACAGTACATCGCCGACAAATACGGAGTGAAAAAGATGACCGTGGACGAGATCATGAACGATCCCGAGATCGAGGTCGTGGTCAATCTCACCTATCCCGAGTCTCACGTTCTCATCTCAAGCGAGGCCATGAAGCACGGCAAGCACGTCTACTGCGAGAAGATGATGGCCCCCACCTTTGAGGAGGCCACGGAGCTGATGCGGCTGATGAAGGAGAACAACGTCATGTTCACCACGGCTCCCGACACGTTCCTCGGCGCGTGGGAGCAGTCCGCGAGAAAATACCTCGACGACGGTATCATCGGCAAGCCGGTGACGGTCCACGCCCAGTGCACGTGCCACTACGCGCCGAACACACCGTTCTTCGATCTCGAGCCCCGGTATTTCTTCTTCCCGCTCCATTACGGCGGCGGCTTCCCCTTCGACCTGGGCGGCTACTACATCCACGAGATGATAAATCTGCTGGGCTCCGTCAGGAAGATCACAGGTTTCGGCGGCAACCTGGAGCCCCACCGCACCTACACCAACCCGCACCATCCGAAATACGGCGAGCCCTTCGAGGTGAACACCCCGACGACGCTTTTGGCGGCGATGGAGTTCGAGTGCGGGGTGCTCGGGACCTTCCACATTTCCTCCGACTCCTTCGAAAGCCACTCTTTCATGATGACAGGCACCGACGGCACCCTGACGCTGGGCGACCCCAACAGCTTCAGCGACAACATCTTCGTCAGGCGCATCGGCGCACGCCCCGACAGGGAAAACATGACCCCCGGTCAGATGCCGAAATCCAACGCGGGCAAGCCCGCAGAGGGCGAGGACGACGAGCAGCGCCTGAGCGAGTGGGTCGCGGATCAGACGGTCGCTCTGCCTCTGCTCCACGGTTATTCCGACTCCAGCCGGGGCGTGGGACTGGCGGATATGTGCTACGCCCTCCTGAACGGCCGCCGTCCCAGATGCCACGCCGACATCGGATATCACGCCATCGAGGTGATCCACGGCATCCTCGAGTCCGCAAGGACCG
>JAFWWR010000022.1 GCA_017518025.1 Clostridia bacterium | reverse complement strand
CCACAGCGGGCCGTCCCTGTCGGCGGCGCTGGGTATCGCGTACTCGAAGAAGCTCCGGGGAGACGACTCGTACACCGTGGCGGTGGCGGGGGACGGCTCCTTCACCAACGGGATGATCTACGAGGCGCTGAACAACTGCGCCGTCCGCGGACTGCGGCTGATCCTCATTCTGAACGACAACGGGATGTCCATCTCCGACAACGTGGGAGGCCTGTCCCGCTATCTGTCTCGGG
The DNA here is from genome assembly GCA_017518025.1 of Clostridia bacterium. Lineage (GTDB taxonomy): Bacteria > Bacillota > Clostridia > Oscillospirales > CAG-272 > RUG11130. The sequence goes on along the minus strand of JAFWWR010000022.1, from coordinate 3,011 downwards.
TCAGGACCAGCGGGCGGTACTATTCCTTCAAGTACCGGCTGAAAAAGTTCTTCACCCACATCCCGCTGATCGGGCGCGGCCTCGGCCGGGGCGCCAGAAGGATCAAGGAGGCCGTGAAACGGCTGTTCCTCAGCACGAATATGTTCGAGTCGCTGGGGCTTGAGTACCTCGGCCCCGTGGACGGCAACGATATAAAGAAACTGCTGGTGGTGCTGGAAGAGGCCAAGGCCCGGGAAGAATGCACCATCGTCCACGTGAAGACGAAGAAGGGACTGGGCTATCCTTTCGCCGAGGCGGACCCCGGGAAGTACCATTTCACTCCTCCCTTCGACCCGAAGGAAGGCGTTTCCCGTCCCGGCGAGTCCTTCACCTCCGCCGTGTCGGATATCCTGTGCGGGATGGGTGAGAAAGACGAACGGATCTGCGCCGTCACCGCGGCGATGCCGGAGGGCACGGGCCTTTCGGCATTTGCAGAAAAGTTCCCGGACCGCTTCTTCGACGTAGGTATCGCGGAGGAGCACGCGGTCACGTTCGCCTCCGGCCTTGCGCTGGGCGGCATGAAACCGGTGTGCGCCATTTATTCGACGTTTGCCGAACGAGCGTACGACCAGCTTCTCCACGACGTTTCCATGCAGAAGCTGCCGTTTACCCTGCTGGTGTCCCACGCGGGGCTGGTGGCAGGCGACGGATGCTCCCATCAGGGGATCTTCGACACGGCGCTGTTCGCGTCGGTCCCGGGCGTGAACGTATACGAACCCGATTCCTACGCGGAGCTCGGCGAGATGCTCCGCCGGTCCGTCGACTCCGACTCCGTCGACGTGATCCGCTACCCCAAAGGGAAGGAAGCGGACTTTCCGAGAGAGAGATTCGTCCGGCGAGGCGACTCCGTTTCCGTCTTCGGGGACGGGAACGCCGACGTGGCGGTCCTCACTCACGGGCGGCTCACCGCCCGCGCGGCGGAGGCGGCGGAGCTGGTGGCGCCGGTATGCCGGGTCAAGGTGATCCGCGCGTCCCGTCTTTATCCCGTCCCGACCGATGAGATCGTCGCCGCCGTCAGACCGTCGGACGCCGTTCTCATCGCCGACGAGGGGATCCTCTCCGGCGGATGGTGCGAGGCGGTGACGTCGGCGCTGACAGACGCCGGATACCGCGGCAGGATCGCCAAAGCCGCCGTAGACGGGGACTTCCCGCCTCACGGCGATATCGACTGCCTGATGAAGCGGTACGGGCTCGACGCGGACGGACTGGCCCGTGAACTGCTGAAACTTATAAAAATCGGCGGATAACTGCGCAAAAGGGCGCGATTTCTGTTGACACCGCCGACGGAAATGATATAATGTAACTGTAGAACTGAACGGACGCGCGGAGCTGCACCGGAAATGCAAATCTTACCTCCCCGCGGCCATACGCCGGACGGCGTGAAACAGGAACGATATGGAAGATAAAGTAATTCTCTTTGACGGCTCGAACCTTGACGGTTTTTACGCCTGGGACGATGAGGTCCCGGATAAAAAGTCTCCCGCAGAGTGGGAGATAAAAGACGGCGCCATGACCGTGACCCACGGCCACCTCGTGTCGAAATACGAGTACGGCGACGCCCATATACACGTGGAATTCCGCATCCCCGATCAGCCCGACAGAGAGGGCCAGTGGAAGGGCAACAGCGGCGTTTACGTTCACGGATGCTACGAGATCCAGGTGCTCGATTCCTGGGGCAACGAGCCCAAGGACGATGAGTGCGGCGCCGTTTACGGCATATTCCCGCCCCGGGTCAACGCCTCTCTCCCGCCGGAGCAGTGGCAGACCTATGACATCATCGTCCGCGCCGCCAAGCTGAACGAAGACGGCTCCATAAAAGAGCCCGCCGTCATGACCGTCATCCACAACGGCATCGTCATCCACAACAACAGGGTCATCCCGAGAAACAACCCCGGCGGAGTCACAAACTACGTCGTGGAGAAGGGTCCCCTGCTCCTTCAGGACCACAGATGCCCCGTCAGCTACAGGAATATCTGGGTCAGACCCCTCGACTGAACCGCAAAAAAAGCCTGCCTCACCCGGCGGGCTTTTCGTGACTACAAAAAAACACGGAGAATGATCATGAAAAAAAGGATTTTGTCTCTGATTCTCGCGCTGGTCACCGCTGCCGCGGTCTTTACGGCGCCCGCCGCGGCGGGGGATGGAAATTCCCCCTACCGCGACGTGAAAACGACCCGGTGGAGCTTCTCCGACATTATGTACGTGACCGATCACGGCCTCATGAACGGCGTGGGGGACGGGATCTTCTCCCCTGCCGGCACCATGACCCGCGCCATGGCGGTCACGGTGCTCTGGCGGCTTCAGGGTGAGCCGGAGGTGAAGTATTCCTCCGTCTTCAGCGACGTAAAGGAAGGCAAGTGGTACACGGACGCCGTTATCTGGGCGTCGAAGAACGGAGTGGTGAACGGGGTCGGAGGCGGCAGATTCGCACCTGCCGACACGGTCACCCGGGAGCAGCTCGCGGCCATTATCATGCGTTACGCCTCCATCGAATACATAATCACCGACGAGAGAGCGGATATTTCGGGGTACGCCGACTACGGCAGGATCCACTCCTACGCCCGGGACGCTATGGCGTGGGCGGGCGCCGTGGGACTCATCAACGGCATGACGAAAACCACCCTCTCCCCGGGCACCGGAGCCACCCGCGAGCAGTTCGCGGCGATCCTGCGCCGCTTCCGGGAGTACGACCTCTTCCGGTACAGGACGGTATACAACTTCCCCGCGTACAACGCGCCGGAAAAAGCGGACCGGGAGCTCGTGAGAGACGCGGATTTCTACGTGTCCCCCTACGGGAACGACGGGGACCCCGGCACGTTCGACAGACCCTTCGCAACCTTTGAGCGCGCGAGGGACGCGGTGAGGGAGTACAAAGCAAGCGCCGACGGCGGGATCGTCGTCGCTTTCAAGGGAGGCGACTACGGCTCCCTCAATATCAGGTTCGACGCGTCCGACTCCGGGACGGAGGAGTG
>JAFWWR010000240.1 GCA_017518025.1 Clostridia bacterium | reverse complement strand
TTAGTAGCGTACTGCCGGAATACTAAAAGGGTTAGTTGCAAATATCTGCTTCTCACATCATCGCATTTTCGTTATCGGAGAGCGTTTGTACAAGAGTCCGCGCAAAAAAGTCGGGCGCGGAGTATTCCACGCCCTTAAATTCATATTTTGGAAAAATGTGTCTGGAGACACATTTTTCGGGCAAACAGGAAGTATTTGAGCGTTTATTTAGGACAAACGCCTGTTTGCAGGGGTACGTAAATTCAAGCTCTGGTATCTATTCTGTAGACCGCCATCTGGCCGGGGTAGAGCCAGATGCCGTCCCAATGTTCCTCGGACGTACCGCCGGAATAGGGTACGGCGGTGGCGCCGTTGAACATCATCTCGTTCAGCACGTACTTTTCCCGGTCGAACTCGGGGCGAACGACGCCCGGAGTCTTCATATCGGCGTTCACGAAGACGATATACTCCTCGCCGTCCTTATCGGTAAAGAAGGACACCAGGGTCTCCTCGGTGGAGCGGACGGTGGTGAGCACCGGATGGCAGCCCACGGGCAGCGTCTTGAATCCGCCGTGGTTCGCGTGGGTGAAGAACGCCTCCTTGAACTTCAGCCGCATCATCAGCTCGCCGTACTGATCGGCGAAGCGGCGGTTCGCGTGGAGCATGGGCAGGTAGGTAGACGTCTTGAAGCCGTACTCGTCGATGGGGGAGCCGTGGTTGTTCGGTCCGTGGGGCCTGTCGTAGAGACGGAACCAGATGATGCCCCGGGCGCCGAGAGCGGCGGACATGGTGATCTGCCACATGAACTCATACTCCGTGGGGATGCGGAACATATAGTGGGAGCTGGAGAGCACACAGCACCACATATCGACGCCGGCGGCGTCGGACGCCTCGCGGAGGGCTTTGATGTTTCTGTAATACGACTCGATGCCGTCGTCGTTCCAGACCTGGTCGTAGTGGCCGTAGCTGAATATCTTGAATCCGGTCGCCTCGGCAAGATCCCGGAGCCATTCACGGAACGTCCGTCCGTCGAACTCGGAGGGATCCACGTCGTCCATGCAGGTGTGTAGGTTCAGGTACGGATTGAGCTCCGGCGCCACCTCGCGCTGGATGCGGATGGCGTTCCAGCTCGCCCGGAAATTCTCCACGCCGCCGGGCTCGTCGCCGACGTAGAAGCCGTAGGTGGCGGGATGACGGAATTCCTCGTGGACCTCGGTGAAGAATTTTCTGTATTCCTCCTCGGTCATATGCCTCAGGTTGTTGTATTCGAGTCCCTCCACCCAGATGATGAGCTTGATGCCCGCCTTCACGGCGTTGTCAAGATACAGGTGGAGCTCCTTTTTCATCTCCTCGTTGTTCCACTTGACTCTCGGCGCCATGGACACGGTGAGCCCCAGTTCCGCCCAGGTGAACACCTCGTCGGGGGTCATGCCCTCGCCCACGTATCTGTAGTTCCAGAAGGAAATGGGGAATTTCTCGCCCGCGCTCTGCGGCGGGACGTAGTCCGGACTGATCCTCGGGATCCCGTTCTGGTCGTTGCCTGCGTATACTGCCATGATGTATCTCCTTTTGCTTTTTACGGCCGCTTGCGCCGGCCGTGATCTCCGAGGAAAATTATAGCAAACGGCGCGCGGCGTGTCAAGGCGAAAAAATTTCCGTTTTCCCGTTCACAAACGGCGCGGTTTATGGTAATATAAAGAAAATGAAACATTTTTCCGCATATCGGAGGGGAATATGGCTCTATTCACTCGAAAATTCGTCCGCGCGGGCTTCGGGATAAGCACGTTTACCGAGTACTTTCCCGCGCCGCTCATGAGAAGGCGCTTTTCGCTCGAAAAACCGCTCGGGAAGGCGACTCTCACCTTCACCGGCCTCGGATTCTACCGTCTTTTCGTCAACGGACGGGAGATCACCAAGGGCCTGCTCGCGCCCTACACCTCCAACGTGGACCATATCGTCTATTTCGACGAGTACGACCTGACGGATCTGCTCCTGCCGGGCGAGAACGTGATCGGCTTCATCCTGGGAAACGGCACCCGGAACCCCCTCGGCAACGTATATCTCGCGGAGTCCCGCTTCGTGGGGGAGCCCTGCGCCGCCTTCGTCCTTGAAACTGAGTACGCCGACGGCGCCTCGGAGAAGATCGAGGCGGACGGCGCCGTGAAGGTCCACGCATCCCCCATCCTCTACAACGATCTGAGGATCGGCGAGATCTACGACGCGCGGCTGGAGGCGGAGACCGAGGGCTGGACCCTGCCCGGATTCGACGACAGCGGCTGGACGGACGCCCTCCGGAGCGAGATGCCCCGGGGCGACCACCGGATCTGCGCCGCGCCGCCGATAAAAAAGAGGAGAACGCTGACCGCCGTGTCCATCACGAATGACGGCGACGGCTTCATCTACGATTTCGGACAGAACGGCGCGGGCCTCGTCTGCCTGCGTCCCGATTTCGAGGCGGGGCGGACTCTGGTGCTGGAGTTCGCGGAGGTGCTGAAGGACGGCAAGCTGTTCAACTCCCCGCTGAAAATTCTCGACAAATCTCTCGGCGTGAAATACACTCACCAGACCGTGGAGTACGTCTGCGCGGGCGGCGCGGCGGAATACCGGCCGTCGTTCACCTACGAGGGCGCCCGGTACGTCCGTATCACCGGCGTCTCCGGGGACGAGGCCACGGAAGATCTGCTCACCTTCGAGCTGATGAGCACGGTGATGGAGGAACGAGGCACCTTCACCTCCTCCGACCCGGTGCTGAACGAGCTGCAGCGGATCATCCGGGAGGCGACCCTCTCCAACGTGATGAACATCCCCACGGACTGCCCCCACCGGGAAAAGCACGGCTGGACCGCCGACGCGGCGGTGTCCGCCGTCCATATGCTCATGAATCTCGACGCGGACGGAGTGCTGACCGAGTGGATGAACAACGTCTCTCTGGCGCAGAAGCCCAACGGCGCCATGCCCGGCACGGTCCCCTCCGCCACGGACTGGGGATTCGACAGCTGGAACGGCCCCGCCTGGGACGCGGTGCTGGCGGAAGTGCCTTACCGCCTCTGGGAGATCCGCGGCGACCTCCGCGCCGCTCAGGCGGCCTCTCCCGCCGTGTTCAGGTATATCCCCTACGTCCTCGGCAGGCGCGACGAGCTCGGCCTCGTCCACATCGGCCTCGGCGACTGGGCGGCGCCTCACTGGATCATTAAAGCGCCGGTGGCGCTGACGGACACGATCATGTGTTACGACCTCTGCGTCAAGGGAGCGGCGCTCTACCGGGCGCTGGGCAGGCGCGAGATGGCGGACTTCTGCCTCACCGCGGCCCGGGGATTCCGCCGGGCGGTGCGGGACAACCTCATCGATCACGAAAAACGCCTGGCGGCCGGCGACTGCCAGACCTCCCAGGCAATGGCGATATACTACAATATGTTCACCGAGGACGAAAAGCCCGACGCCGTCGACAACCTGGTCCGCATCATCGGGCGGGACGGAGAACACCTCGACACCGGCGTCCTCGGCGTCCGGGTGCTGTTCCGGGTCCTCTCGGACTACGGTCACGCCGACCTCGGCTACCGCATGATCACACGGCCTGACGCCCCCTCCTACGGCAACATGGTGAAGCGGGGCGAGACCACCCTCGTCGAGGACTTCGGCTCCGAGGATGAGCGGATCAACTCCCGCAACCACCACTTCCTCGGCGATATTTCCGCCTGGTTCATCTCCTGCGTCTGCGGCATCAGAGTCAACCCGCGGGCGGAGTCCGATCTGCGCCGCGTCATCGACGGAGAGCTTCCCGCAACCCCGGCGGACGGATACGACAATATCGACGTTCTGCCCTCTTTCCCGTCCGCTCTCGACTTTGCCGAGGCGTCTTACGGGGCGCCGGGCGGCGGGATCCGCGTGCGGCTGGAGAGAGAGCGCGGCGCGGGGAAGGTCAACATGACCGTCACCGCGGCGGAAGGGCTCTACGGCGAGGTATACCCGCCCGTGGGCATGAAGTTCGACGGCTGCGCGTCGTACCCCCTCAGCCCGGGAGTGAACAGATACGAGGCGTTCGACGGGACCCGGTGACCGCCCGCCGCGCCTGAAGCAAAAAAAATCCGCAGGTCTCACCTTTGAGCGGTGAGACCTGCGGTCCTTTTTATAAAGTTGCCGGTCGTCAGTTGGAACTTCTGATCATCCTGAGCAGCAGCATGATGTTCAGGTTTGCGATCTTCGCGTTTGCGAAGTAGTCGGACGAGAAGTTCGCGTTGCTGTACTTGAAGTTCTTGTCGATGGCTTCGATGAACGGCCCGAGGCTGTCGATATTGCCTTCGCAGTAGAGGTCAGCCATATCGTAGACCTTGCTGGCGAAGATGATATCGAGCATATCGGCGGATTCCATATCGAAGATGCCCTGGCCCTTCAGCAGCTTCTCGTAGTACGCGTCTTTGATGTAGATCTGGGAGAGAGCGGCCATGGATTCGGTGATCCTGCCGGTCATCTCGGGATCGCTGACGGTCTTCGGCACGTACACCGCGCCGGTACTGCCGGAGCCGTAGGACTCGGACAGGCAGTAGTAGTTCTCCTGCGACTCGTCCAGCTTCGGCATCGGGAGGATACCGAACTCAACGTCAAAGCTTCTCATGTACTCGACGGCGGAGGTGTTGGGGAACATAAAGAGCGCGCGGTCGTTGTCGAACAGCTCTTCCTCGGACATTCCGTACTTCTTGTCCCATTCTTCCTTCTTGCTGGGGTCCACGAAAATGGACTGAGCGGGGTCGGTGAACACGGGAACGAGCTTGTCGGACAGGTCGGAGAACTCTCTCGGGAGTTTTTCCTCAACGTAGGGGTCGCCGTTCTCGTCAAACTTCGTGATGGTGTAGCCCGCGGCGTAGAGGAACGAGCGTCCGCCGGGGTTGTCGTAACGGTACGTACCGTTGCCGGACTTGTTGTCCGGTATCTTGGAGGCGAACTCGAACATCTTGTCGATGGTCCAGGTGCCTTCCTTGACGGAGTTGTACAGATCTTCGTCGTTGATACCGTACATCTCGGTCACGGACTTGTTGAAGATCACGATGTGCGCGTCAAGATAGTTGTGGACGGTGATGGGGCCCAGCAGGAAGAACAGCTTGCCGTCAAGGGCATAGCAGTCCCACATGGACTGGTTCCACCATTCTCTCTCCAGATCGATGTGATCCAGATCCTGCATCTCCATGAGCACGCCGGCGTTGAGGGTCGGTCTGCCGACCGATCTCACGTATCCGTTGACCAGATCGTAGGAATCGCCGCCCGCCATGACCTCATTGATCACGGTGTCCTTGACGGAGTCGCTTCCATCTTCGTCATAGACGTTCACGAAATCGAGCCCGTAGGTCTCCTCGATCTCTCTCTGTCTGTTGAACAGAGCGTTGCTGCGGATATCCGCGGTCTCCTCTTCCTTGGTCGGGAAGTTCTCCTGCTGACCGCCGAGGTAGGTGAAGGTCCTGCCCTCGTAGTTCGCTCCCTCGGAGAGCTCCAGGACGTATTCCTTTATCGCTTTGTCTTCCTCGGTATCATAGGCGTCCTTGTTGCCGGTGTCGCGCTTTCTGTCCGTCGACTTGTTACAGCCCACGAGAACTCCGACGACCATGATCAGGGCGAGAAGAAGAGATATGATTCTTCTGTTCATTCTCTTTGGTTCCTTTCTTCATTTTGAGGTGTATTATATTGTATCACACTAACCGAAAAAATGCAATTATTTTTTTGAACCCGCGATCAATCCTCGTCAAGAGAGTTTATCAGGATCTTGATATTCAGATTGGCGAGCCGTGCGTTGGCGAAGTAGTCCGACGAGAAGTTGGAGTTGTCGTGCTTCATATTTTCCTCGATCGCCTTGATGAACGGCCCGAGACTGCCGAGGTCGCCCTCGCAGTACAGATCGGCCATGTCGAACACCTTGCTGGTGAAGATGATGTCGAGCATATCCGCGGATTCCATGTCGAAGATGCCCTGACCCTTCAGCAGCTTGTTGTAGTACGCGTCCTTGATGTAGATCTGGGACAGCGCCGCCATGGATTCCGTTATCCTGCCGACCATTTCGGGGTCGCGCACCGTCTTCGGGACGTACACCGCGCCGGTGCTGCCGCCGCCGTAGGACTCGGACAGGCAGTAGTAATTCTGCTGGCTCTCCGTGAGTTTAGGCATGGGAAGGATCCCGAACCGCACGTCGTACTGCCTCATGTATTCCACGGCGCCTGTGTTGGGGAACATGAAGAGGCCGCGGTCGTCGTCGAACAGCTCGTCCACGCTTGCGCCGTATATGTCCTCGATCTTCTCCTGTTTCTTGGGATTTTCGAAGACGGACTGAGCGGCGTCGGTGAACACGGGGACTATCTTGTCGGACAGGTCGGAAAATTCCCTCGGGAGCTTTTCCTCCACGTAGGGGAGTCCGTTTTCGTCGAATTTCGTGATGGTGTAGCCGGCGGCGTAGAGGAACGAGCGCCCGCCCGGCTCGATGTAGCGGTACGTGCCGGTCCCCTGGGGATTCTCCGGGATCGCGCTTGCGAACTCGAACATTTTGTCGATGGTCCACGTGCCGTCCTTGACGGAATCGTAGAGATCGGAGTCGTTGATGCCGTACATCTCCGTGACCGACTTATTGAAGATCACGATGTGAGTGTCGGAGTAGTGGCACACGTTGATGGGGCCCAGCAGGAAATACAGCTTGCCGTCGAGGGCGTAGGAATCCCACATTGCCTGGTTCCACCACTCGCGGTCCAGGTCGATGTGATCCAGATCCTGCATCTCCATCAGCACCCGGGCGTTGAGCGTCGGTCTGCCGACGGAGCGCACGTATCCGTTCACAAGGTCGAAGGAGTCTCCGCCCGCCATGACCTCGTTGATGGTCTGGTCCGCCGCCTCGTCGCTGCCGTCCACCAAAACGTTCTCCCAGTCGATCCCGTATATCTCCTCGAGATCCCTCTGGCGCTTGAAAAGCGCGTCCGATCTGATGTCGCCGGTCTCCTCTTCCTTTATCGGGTAGTTCTCGTCCCTGCCCCCGAGATAGGTGAAGGTCTGCCCCTCGTAGGACGCGCCCTCGGAAAGCTCCAGAACATAATCCTTGATGGCGCGGTCTTCCTCTGTTTCGTGATTGTTTTCGTTTTGCTGTCCGGGTATTGTGTGGTGTTTTTCGCATCCGACGAGAACGGAAACGGCCATGAGAGCGGCGAATAATAGAGCCGGCAACTTGATTTTCATATCATAAGACCTCCCTATCCTGTTTTGTACCTATATTCTATCATATTTTCGGTTTCTATGCAATCGTCGCCTGATCAAATGTGTTTGCGGTTGAAAAAAAGGGGCGCTTTTGCTATAATTAGGTGAACAGGACCAAGGAGGCAATACCAGATGATAAAACCGGTCTATCCCGAAAACGGGGCGGAGATATCCTTCCTCACGCCCGCGTTCCGCGAATTCATACGCCGCCAGAAGGCGGGATTGATGGATCTGCATCCGGACGACGAGTCCGTGAACGACTGGATCCCCGAAGGGGAGGAAAACAGTTTCTACAATAAAGCGAAGGCGAACCTGAGCCACCCCGCCGTGCTCTATTTCAGGTGGGAGTGCGACGACCCGGCGCGGCTCATGGATCTTGAGATATCGGAGGACGCGGACTTTTCCGCGCCGTCGCCCGTCACGGCGGGCCGTATCTTCGCCATGGCGGGGGAGCGGACGTTCTGCTGCCCCGTGACCAACTTCCGGGGCGGAAAAAGGTACTTCTGGCGCGTCGTCGCCGACGACGGGAGCAGAAGCGAAGTCCGATGCTTCACCACGCCCGCGGACGAGGTGCGGCCCCTGTTCATCGACGGCTGCTCCAACGTGCGCGATATCGGCGGACGGCGGACCGAAGACGGAAGAACTGTCCGGCAGGGCATGATCTACCGGGGCGTGGAGCTGGAGGACGACGAGGTCCGCGACCACCGGCTCACGGACCGGGGGCGGAGGACGTTCATCCTCGAGCTGGGGATCAGAACCGACCTGGATCTCCGGGAGGAGGCCGGAGGCCGCGTCGTGCGCACCGGCGACTGGGGAGACGTGAGGTACGTGCTGAGGCCCTGCGAATCATGGGGACGGACCCTCTCGGGAGAGTGGGCGCAGAGGATGCGCGACGTGATGGAAGTGGTGCTTGATCCCGCCAACTACCCGCTTTACTTCCACTGCTACGCCGGCGCGGACCGCACCGGCACCGTGGGAACGTACCTGGACTGCCTGCTGGGCCTTCCGAAGGAAGTGATAAAGTTCAATTTCAGCGTTACGTCTCTGTCGTGCTTCGACAAGCGGAACTGGACCCTCCACGGCTACCGGGAGGAGTTTCTGGCGGACCTTGACAGAATGTACCCCGAGGCCGGCGGCGTCAGGAGCGAGATGATAAAGGCGCACCTTCTCGCCATCGGGATAAAAAAGAAAATGATCGACGGTTTTCTCGATTTTATGGTAGAATAAAACGGGGGCGTCGAATTCAGATGCAGAATCGTCGTTCTTTGCCCCGTGAGGCGTATAGGAATACGTCGAGGGGCAAAAACGGCGATAGAAAAAGCACATAAAAACGGAAAAATCCGCAGGATTTTCACCTTAAAGATGAAACCTGCGGATCCTCTTTTTACTCAGTCAAAATGAATCCGTGCTTTTTCGGTCTGCGCTGAAGGCGGCGGCCCCCTATTCTTTCCACTCCGTCGATTTGTACCTGGTTTCCGGATCGGAGAAGTATCCGTCAAGCCAGTCGAACCGCCTCTCAAGCCAGTCGCGCAGGTATTCCACGTGCTCCCCGTAGGAGGTGAGGCGCACTATCTTCGCCGGCTCCTGAAGGACCCGGGTCCCGAGGATGGGCCACACGTCAAAATTCGCCGCCATCTGCTCCCCGAAGACGGAATCGATCCTGTCGATCTCGCCGATCGCCGCTTCCCGCAGGTCGTCCTTCACCTCGTTCCAGCGGTCGGCCACCATGTCAACGAACCACTCCTGCATCATGAGGTAGATGAACCACTCGTTGGGGTTCCCCAGTTCGTCGCGGCCGAAAAGAGTCTCCGGGTCGCCGACGTACAGCCCCTCGGGTTCTCCGTCGTACACGCGGGGGTCGTTCCCCAGCGCCAGGTCGAAGTCCCAGGGACAGTCGCAGTACAGTTTGCCTCCCGCCTTTTTCACAAGGAAGAACGAAGACCATCCCACGTCCACGTTCATGGTTATCTCATGGAGGAGGTACATATCGACGAAGGACGGCAGATCGATCAGTTCTCCGATCTTTTCCCGGTCGCCGGATTTTACCGCCTTGTCGACGGCGGTGAACGTCTTGAGCACGAACATGAATTTGTCCATGTTCATGGTCTCGTTCCTGATGACGAATTCCTTGTTTCCCAGGGTGAAGCCGGTGGGAGGGTTGATCACGTCGCCCTTCTGCCAGGCGTCCCACTCGACCAGATAGTCGGTGTCCGTCTCGTCGGGATCCTCGTCCACCTGTATCCTGTATTTCCCCGCCTGGTGCTGCTCCGTCAGGTGGTAGACGCCCATGTCCTCGCCGTTGAGTATCAGCCGGACGAAGGATGAAGAGGTGACGAAATCGATGGCGTCGAGTCTGTGCCCCATGGCAAACGCCACGTGGTTGCGGAGCAGGGATTCGTCGCCGTGCTCGGCAAGCAGCACCCAGCTTTTCGCCTTGCCTCCGCCCTGGCCAAGCAGGTTGATCTTTTTGTCGAATTTCAACCGGAAGGACTTTTTTTCAAGCCGCAGAGTGGAGTTTCCCCGGCATTTTATCACGCCGTGGAGGTCCGTGAAATCGTACTCGTCGTAGTACGCGCCGGAAAGCGACACGGTGACGGCCTTGTCGCTCGTCGTCCTGACCGGAAGTCCGTTGTCCGTGGTGACGGTGAGCGTCGGAAGAACGTCCCCTTTCATCGCGGGCTCGAAAAGAGCCGAGGGGTTCCCCGTCGCCGGCTCCGCACGGGGGCCGTCTTCCTTTTCGGCGCGCCTCTCCGCACATCCGGAAAGGGCGAGGGGCAGCGTCAGCGCCGCGACAAGAAGGATCGCCGACGCCCGCGCAAGAGCGCCGAAAACACTGTGCTTCATGATCCGGCGGCCTCCTTTCCTCCGGCATTCGCGTCCTTTTTGTACCGGATCAGCCCGATGGCGGAGGAAGCGATGGCCACCGATTCGTATACGATCCCGCCCCAGGAGCGGAAGATCGAGTCATAAACTATGACCAGAGGAGACGAGATGAGGATGGAGCGCCTGATATTCTGCGGATCGCGGAATCTCATGCCGAAGGAATTGATGACAAGGCCCGCGATGACGAACAGCGACGGCCATCCCTGCCACGACATGGCGCCCATCGCCGCCATTATCACGGCGAAGATCACCGGGATCACGGGATGATCCAGCGCCTTCACATCGCGCTTTGAGTAAATGAAGTTCCGCACGCAGCAAACCGCGTTGAGAGCGCATCCCGAATAGGCGCCGATGAGGGCGTAGTGGACGATGAAGGCGAGCGCCACCGCCGACTGGGTAAACATGACGGCTTTCGACGTTTTAAGCTGGTACGTCACGAAGCCGAGGATCACGGCGAGGACGCCGAAGGCCTGGCCGATTATCGTTTTTACTACTGTGGGGTCCATTTCTTCTCCTGAGATATTCCGGGACGGCGGCTCAGTCCTTTGTCACCGCCCAGAGCTTTATGGGCTTGCGCCCTTCTTTTTTCATCAGTTTGCAGAATTCATCCGCGGTGACGGGCTCTCCCCCGTACTCGGCGGAATAATCGTCGTCGTTGTAGAATCTGAATTTGCCCGGTTCCTCCCCGATCCCCGAGACGTAGTGGAGCGGGGAGAAGAGCCCCTTGTGCTGGAACAGGGCGATCACCGCCCGGGCTCCGCGGCTCTTTTTGCGCCATCTGCCGAGGAAGGGCCCCGCCGTCTTCACTTTTCCAAAGCGGGAGCGCAGATATCTCGTGATCCCCCGGGGCTTCGTGCCGAAGCGGCCGGAGAACCACACGCCCCCGAGGCGAACGATCTCGCCCGTCACGTCCTCGCGGCGGACCTGTCCGAGAAGGGCGGCGGTCACGTTATATGCGGCGATCCAGCCGCATCCGTTGTCCGCGGTGTTTCCGCGCTTCCCCCAGGGGATGTCGCAGACCGCAGGCGCCGTCTGATCGTCGATCAGATCCGGCCTGTTTTTTTCGTCCATCGGCGCGTCCCCCTTTTACGATATACGAACAGTATAGCAAAAAACGGAGGAATAATAAAGGGGGAAAGCGGAAAATTCACCGATTTTTAAAAAGTTCCCTTCAGTCCCGTCTCTCCTTGACAATCCGCCTCTTTTTTGGTACGATAAAGTAGAAAACGAACCGAAAGGATATCAACGAATATGAAAAAAATGATCTCTTTCGTTATTACCCTCGCGATGCTGCTCGGCGTCCTCGCCGCGGCGGCGGTCTCGGCGGGGGATTTCCCCTTCACCGACGTAAAGGAGACCCGATGGAGCAGGAAATTCGTCGAGTACGCCTATGAGATGAAGTATATGGACGGCGTTGGAGGCGGAAAGTTCGATCCCGCAGGCACAATGACCCGCGCCATGGCGGTGACGGTGCTCTACCGCAAGGAAGGGAGCCCCGAAACGGAGTTCACGGCGGATTTCTCCGACGTGAAGGCGGGGAAATACTACTCGAACGCCGTGATATGGGCAAAGAATAACAATATCGTCAACGGCGTGTCGGAAGGAAAATTCGACCCGAACGGAAAAATAACGAGAGAACAGCTGGCGGCGATCCTCTGCCG
>JAFWWR010000239.1 GCA_017518025.1 Clostridia bacterium | reverse complement strand
GCTGCGGAGCAGTTAACGTCGACAGCTACGTCGATGCCCTCGGTCACGACTACGAGGCGACGGTGACGGAGCCCACCTGCACAGAGGCGGGTTACACTTCCCTCACGTGTTCACGCTGCGGAGACGCGATCATCGACGAAGACAGCTACGTTGACGCTCTCGGCCACGATTACGAGGCGACGGTGACCGAGCCCACCTGCACCGAGCAGGGATTCACGACTTACACCTGCTCCAGATGCGGCGACACTTACGTGGATGAGGAAAGCTACGTCGACGCCCTCGGTCACGACTACGAGGCGACGGTGACCGAGCCCACCTGCACCGAGCAGGGATTCACGACCTACACCTGCTCCAGATGCGGCGACACTTACGTGGATGAGGAAAGCTACGTCGACGCTCTCGGCCACGATTACCGCGACATCGTGACGCTTCCCTCCTGCAAGGAACAGGGATCCACGACTCACGTGTGTTCGCGCTGCGGACACAGCTACACCGATTCTTACGTCACCGCCTACGGTCATGACTGGGACGAAGGGTACGTGACAGAACCCGCGACCACCGCGTCGGAGGGGACGATTGTCTTCACCTGCAGACGCTGCGGCGACAAGAAAACGGAACGCATCCCTCCCATCGAGGAGCCCTTCGACATTACGAAAGTATTCAGGGACGTCAAGGCCGGAAAATGGTATACCAAGGCGATAGAATACGTCTACGTCAACGGTCTCATGAAAGGCATGACCGACGACACCTTCGAGCCCGACACGACAATGAGCCGGGCAATGGTCGTCACCGTACTGTTCAGGATGGACGGAGAACACACCGTTGATTCCATGGCGCCGTTCACCGACCTCAAGGCGAATTGGTATCGGTACGCCGTGAACTGGGCGCACGCCAAAGGCGTAGTCAAAGGAGTCAGTGATACACTGTTCGACCCGAACGGCAACGTGACGAGAGAACAGCTGGCGGCTATCCTCTACCGCTACACCGAGTACAAGAAGGGCGACGTTTCCGGCAGAGCCGACCTCTCCTCCTTCCCGGACGCCTCCAAGGTGAGCAAATACGCCCGCGACGCCATGAGCTGGGCCGTGGCGGAGGGTCTCATCACCGGCAACAAGATCGGAGGCAAGGATCTCCTCGACCCGAAGGGCAACGCCACGCGCGCTCAGGTCGCCACGATACTGATGAGGTATCTTACGAAGGAAGCTTAGGACGAGGATACAACAAAATGACCCCGGGAATTCGAATTGAATTCCCGGGGTCATTTTTTCGGCGACCAAATGTCGTGAGAAATCAGGAAATGGTTCCCGCGCTTCCGGCGACAAGCCGCTCAACTTTTGAACGTATTCCGGCGTTCGCGGGCTTTTTGAGAGCGGGATCGTCGCCGAGGATCGCCGTCACCGCCTCGGTCGCGGTCTCAAGCAGAGCGGCGTCAGTGCATCCCTTGACAAGAAGCATGGACGACTGGCCGTGCTGGCGGATCACGCTGTTCTCGGAGAGGATATCGCCTGGACCTCGCTGACGGAGATCCGCTTCCGCAATCTCGTACCCGTCACGGGAGTTTTTGAGGACGCTGATCCGCTGGAGCGCCTTCTCGCTCTTCGAATCGGAGACCATAACGAAATAGGATTTCGCTCCGCCGCGGCCCACGCGTCCGCGAAGCTGATGAAGCTGGGAAAGGCCGAATCTTTCGGCGTTCTCCACGATCATAAGCGTGGCGTTCGGGACGTTCACGCCCACCTCGATGACAGTGGTGGAGACGAGCACATCAATATCGCCGGAGGCAAAGGAGCGCATAACGGAGTCCTTCTCCGCCGGTCTCATTTTTCCGTGGACGAATGCGATCCTGCAACCGGGGAGTTCCCGCTTCAGCTCGTCGGTGTACGCCACCGCCGATTTCATCGGCAGCTCGTCCTCAGGAAGTGCCAGATCGAACAGGGTTATGTTCGCCATCTCAAGGGGGTCGTCCGTTTCTTTTTCGGGCTTTTTGACCTCTTCGACAGCGGGGCAGACAACGTAGACCTGATGGCCCTCGTCGACCTGCTTCTGTATGAATCCGTTTAGCCGGCGGCGGTAGCTTTCGTCCACGGCGAAGGTGTCGATGGGAAGCCGTCCCGACGGCAGCTCGTCGAGGCGGGAAACGGCGAGATTGCCGTATGCGATAAGCGACAGCGTCCTCGGAATGGGCGTGGCGCTCATGACGAGAGTGTGGACGCCCTCGGTCTTATCAGCCAGCGCCGCCCTCTGCATGACGCCGAAGCGGTGCTGCTCGTCGATAATGACGAGTCCGAGATTGACCGGATCAACGTCCGGAGAGATCAGGGCATGCGTTCCGATGATCAGCACGGGCTCCGACGGATCGGAAAGCGCCGCGAGGATCTTTTTTCTCTGCGAAGCGCCTGTGGATCCGGTCAGAAGCATACATTCGAGTCCGAGTTTTTCGAAAAGCTGCCTGAGATCGGTATAGTGCTGCAAAGCGAGTATCTCCGTCGGCGCCATGAGCGCCGCGGAATATCCCGACCGCATAACGGCGTACGCGGCGGCTGCGGCGACTATCG
Source organism: Clostridia bacterium (assembly GCA_017518025.1). Lineage (GTDB taxonomy): Bacteria > Bacillota > Clostridia > Oscillospirales > CAG-272 > RUG11130. The sequence continues at coordinate 4,019 of JAFWWR010000239.1, read as the reverse complement.
TCTTACCGGAACCCACGTCGCCGACGAGTATTCTGTTCATGGCGTGATCTCCGCTCATATCGCGCAGGATCTCTCCGACGGAGCGTTTCTGCGACGCGGTGAGCGAATAGGGCAATAGCGAAGTAAGAGGCGTAAGGTCAGTCGAGCCGACGGAAACGGAGCTCTCGATCTTTCTGTTCCCTCCCGAGACGGAAAGCGCGAGAGAGGTGAGAAGAAGCTCGTCGAATGCGAGCCGCCTTTTCGCTTCTTCCAGCGCCTCGACCGAGGCGGGACAATGTATGTTGCGGATAGCGTATGAATAAGTCGGAAGAGAAGATTTCTGGAGGACGTTCTCGGGCAGATACTCGTCAAGCGCCGCTCCCGCGAGGGCGAGAGCGTTCGACACGGCCTGAGAGACGGTCTTCTGGGTCAATCCCTGCGTCAGCGGGTAGACCGGAACGATGGGCGGGAGATCTGCGCCGGGCGCGGCGGGCTCCCACACGGGAGACGTTATCGTCAGCCGGCCCCGGGCGTACTCGAATCTGCCCCACAGCCGGAACTCCGCGCCGGTACGGAAATAATCCCTGACGTACGGCTGGTTGAAAAACGTGATCTCGCAGAATCCCGTGTCGTCGAACGCTTTTACTCTCGTTATCGTCATTCCGCGTCGGATCATTTTTGAGTACGGCTCTGCGGATACTGTTATGACGACGGAACAGGGATCGGATCTCTCCTTGTCCTCTGTCGCGATCTCGTCCTTGATCTGCTCGATGGTCTTCGTTGCGCCCCTGTTCTGATACGCCCGGGGAAAATACCGGAGCAGATCGCCCACGGTGGACACGCCGACGCGATTAAAGGCGGCGGCACGGGATGCGCCAACGTTTTTCACAACGGTCACGGGTTGGAACAGTATTTCGGAAAGACGTTCGCTTATTGCCATTTGACGCCGCCTCCTTTCTTACGTATTATTTTATCACTTTTCCCCGCTCTTTTCAATAGAAGAAAAACGGCACGCGGATCTCTCCGTGTGCCGTTCTTATTTGAGACAAAATTACTTGATCTCGACGGTTGCGCCGACAGCTTCGAGCTTCGCCTTGAGGGCGTCGGCTTCTTCCTTGGTAGCGCCTTCCTTGAGGGCCTTGGGAGCGCTCTCAACGAGTTCTTTCGCTTCCTTAAGTCCGAGACCTGTGATCTCGCGGACCGCCTTGATGACGTCGAGCTTCTTCGCGCCGAAGTTGGCGAGGATAACGTCAAACTCGGTCTTTTCCTCGGCTGCTGCTGCGGGAGCCGCGCCGGGAGCTGCTGCTACTGCTACGGGAGCCGCGGAAACGCCGAACTCCTCTTCGATTGCCTTGACCAGGTCAGAGAGCTCAAGAATGGTAAGAGCCTTTATCTCATCCAGGATCGCTGTGATCTTTTCAGATGCCATTTTAATTTCCTCCGTTTAATAATTGATTTTTGTTTTTATTTTTGATTACTCTGCTGCGGGTGCTTCCTCGGCGGGAGCGGCTTCCGCCTCTGCCGCGGGAGCTTCTTCTGCGGGAGCAGCCTTTTCAGCCGCGGGAGCTTCTTCTGCGGGAGCGGCTTCCTCAGCCGGCTTCTCCTCGGCGGGCGCTTCCTCGCCGCTCTTGTCTATGATCGCCTGCAGTCCGCAAGCAAGACCGTAGAGAGGCGACTGCATGCTGCCCATGAGTCTGGCGATAAGGACTTCCTTCGGCGGGATGTCGGCAAGTTCTCCGACGACGGCCGCGTCTACGACCGCGCCGTCAATGAATCCTGCTCTGATCTCGAAGGTCTCGATCTTATCGGCATACTTTTTGAGTATCTTGGCCGGTGCGATGGGATCCTCATAGCTGATGGCGACGGCGTTCATGCCGGTGAGGTGCTGTCTCATATCGCCGAAACCGACTTTATCGCATGCAAGACCGATAAGTCTGTTCTTGATGACGGTGTACTCGACGCCCGCGGCACGGAGCTCGGCGCGAAGCTTTGTGTCTTCATCGACCGTGATTCCCTGATACTTTACAAGCACTCCGGACGTTGCGCGGCTGAACTTGTCGGCGAGTCCGTCTACGAATGCTTTCTTCTGCTCAAGAATCTTTGCGCTTGGCATTTCGCATTATCCTCCTTCGTTTGATTTCCGGGAAACGAAAAAGCCTTTTTCCGAAAACGAGGAAAAAGGCACAAACAACTTGATTCTGTGCGTCTCTCCTCGGCAGGAAAGCGTGAAGCTTTTACCGTAACCTGCTGTCTTTGGTTCAACAACGATGAGATTATACACTACCTTTCGCCCTTTGTCAACACTTTTTTGAAAAAAATTTCCGTTTCGTCCCGCGGCGGTTGACAAATAATGCTTTTTTATATAAAATACTATATTATAAATCAATCAGACCACCGTAAACGACGTCAGGACGCCGTCGTCCCACCGGGCCTCGACGACCCGACTGCGGCGGACCGACGTCATACCCGACGGACCGGGGGCGAAAAACCGTCCGCGGATGACGTATCTGATACGGAAGCCGGTCCCGCCTGTCTGCTGCGCCTCGAACGACCCGTCGACGCCCCGGACGCGGAGATCGCCCCGCAGGTTCCCGGACGAGGCGGACGAGATGATCCCGTCGCGGAGTCCGGCGTAAAACCCGTTCATCGTTTCCGCGTGACGGGCCGCCCGTTTCGGGTCGTCTGCCGATACGGAAAACTCCGGTATCGAAACGGTACATTTCCCCGCCGTGGTCCTCGCGGCTTTTACGTTCACACTATCCCCTCCTCCGCTCAATTCTATGCGGAAAACTTAACAATTATCCTTACACAGAGGTGAGACTATGTGCGCGAAACTCCGACCCGCCGCCGACCTGCTCCGTCCGAAAAATTTTGACGAAATGGTCGGTCAGGAAAAACTTGTGGGCAAGAACGGCGTTCTGAGAAAACTGGTCAAGAACGGCGTTCTGCCGTCCGTGATCTTCTTCGGGCCTCCCGGAACGGGAAAGACGACCGCGGCTTCCATTCTTGCGGCGGAATCCGGCAAGGAGATCTTTTTCCTCAACGCGACCACCGCGACCCTCGCCGACGTAAAGCAGGTAGCGTCCACCACCGGTTCGATCATGGGCGAGGGCGGAGTGCTGCTCTATCTCGACGAAATACAGTATTTCAACAAGAAGCAACAGCAGTCGCTTCTGCAGTACATAGAGGACGGGTCCATCACCCTTATCGCTTCCACAACGGAAAATCCGTATTATTACATCTACGACGCTTTGCTGTCGCGATGCTCCGTTTTTGAGTTCAGGCATATCTCGCCGGACGAGGCGATACCGCGGCTCAAAGAGGGGGCGAAGGAACTCCGGGAGAACGTCAGCTTCACCGACGGCGCACTGAAGCTCATCGCGGACGCGGGAGCCGGAGATATGAGACGGTCGCTGAACACCCTGGAGCTGGTGCTGAACGTTGTTGAAAAGGACGATATCCGCGAGGACGACGTGAGAGAACTGCTCCCGACGCTGTCCATGTCGAACTTCGACCGGGACGGCGATGTCCACTACGATCTTTTGTCCGGACTCCAGAAATCGATCCGCGGGTCCGACCCCGACGCGGCGGTGTTCTACCTTGCGCGGCTCCTCGAGGGCGGAGATCTCATATCGCCGTGCAGGCGGCTCCAGGTGATCGCCAGCGAAGACATAGGCGCGGCGTACCCCATGGCGGCGGTCATCACGAGGGCGTGCTGTGAAAGCGCGAAAGAGCTGGGTCTGCCCGAGGCGAGGATCCCGCTGGTGAACGCCACCGTGATGCTTGCGACCGCTCCGAAATCAAATACCGCCAACTGCGCCTACGATGCGGCGGCGGCTGATATTTCGTCGGGAAAAGGAAAAGAGATCCCCTCGCACCTGAAGAGTCCTCTTTTCAAAGGATACAAGTACCCGCACAGCTTCCCGAACAGATACGTGAAGCAACAGTATCTGCCGGACGATCTCGCAGGAGCAAAGTATTACGAATACGGCGATAACAAAACCGAGCAGGCGGCAAAAGCGCACATGGCGAAGATCCGC
>JAFWWR010000238.1 GCA_017518025.1 Clostridia bacterium | reverse complement strand
TGACCCGCGCCGGCATCCACGCCGACGGCATGCTGAAGGACGAGGAGATCTACAACATCTTCAACACGGGCAAGATCCTGAACCGTCCTCCGCTGGTGGCCGTGGGCCAGTCCAGCGGCGCGGCGGGCATCGCCCACTGGATCAACGGTTACTTCTCCCTCAGCGGAGCGGACGCCGTCGACAAGCGCTCGCCGCTGGTGGCGAAGGTGAAGGAGGAGGTCGACAAGGAATACGCCGACGGACGGACGACAGTTATGGGCGACGACGAGCTGGACAACATTCTCCGTGCAGTGGACTTCGACGAGTACGAGCGCCTGTCTCACGTCAACATCCATCAGGGGAAGTAAAACGTAAACGGTTTTTTGCCGGTCAAAGGGGGGAAAACTGTGACGCACGAAACCGGATTGCCCCTTTCGATCGTATTTGCGATCATACAAGATATTCTGATAGCTTTTTTGATCGTCCGTGGATTTTTGACATTCAAAGAAAGAAGAAACTCGGTCAATGAACATTTCGTATCGCTCCACCCGGTCGTTTTTTGGAGCGGTGTTGTCGGGAGTATCGTTTTTTGCGCTCCTGTGTCGTTTCCTTTTGCTCTCGGCGTTCCGTTTGCCGCTTGGTGTGTTTTTGAGTTTTTAACCCTTTTGGGTATCGCTTTGATATGCGCCTATTTGTTTGAAACGATAACCTATGACAGCGTTGGATTCGATCGCCGCAATTTCCTTGGCAGGAAGACAAGGTTTGAGTACAGGGAAATAACGGGAAGATCCCCCGCAGGGCGTGATGGGAGGCTGTTTTTCGGACGCAGGAGTGTGAGGATTGATTCGCTTGCACTCGGTGGTAAGGATTTTACGGAATACGCAAATAAAGTCTACCGTTCCCGGTGGAAAAAGGATATTCCGGTAATCAAATCAAAGAGAGATCCGATGAAAGGGAATATTGAAAATCCCTGGGTATTTTTCGTCCTTTTCTTGATTGGTATTCTTGGCGGAGTTTTTTTAGCTGTTATAGCAGTTATTGGGATGGGGAAGAAAGGGGATTTTTTGGCGAAGATACTGTTGTTGATCTTCGGAATTGTCGTGTCGGCTGGTTGTGTTTTGGGGATTTTTGTCGGTAGATATCCTGAACGTTTTCCTGAATGGACTCGTGAATTGTTCTTTAGAAAAAGATCCTGGATTTCAAACAACGAGATAAAACTTCCGGATAATAAAGCGAATGTGAAAAAGAAATAATCATAACACAAAAAACCGCTTGCGGCAGGGGCCGCAAGCGGTTTTTTCGTGTCGTCACACCAGATCGTAGCCGATCTTCAGCGCCTTTTCGTTTTTCTCCTTCAGCGCCGCCTTGCTTTCCGGGATGGATCCCGTCAGGAGAGACAGGAACTCGTCGTAGGTGAAGAGCCCGGTCTTCTTTATCAGTGCCCCGAGGATTATCACGTTGGCAAAACCGGTGAGTCCGTTCTCATTCGCCAGCTCGGACGCGGGGATGCGGAGCACGTCGATGTCGTCACGGTCCGATTCTTTGTCGATGAGGGTGGAGTCGCAGATCACGAGGCCTCCGGCCTTGACTCGCGGTTCGAACTTGTCGAAAGACGGCAGGTTCATCACCACCGCCACGTCCGGATTCGTCACGGAGGGGGAGCCGATCTCCTCGTCGGAGATCACAACGGTGCAGTTGGAGGTGCCGCCTCTCATCTCGGGACCGTAGGAGGGAAGAAACGTCACATTTTTTCCCTGGTGCATGGCGGTTTTCGCCGTCTGCTTGCCGGAGAACTGGATGCCCTGTCCGCCGCTGCCGGCGAATATCATCGTAGTCGTCATTGTGCCCTCCTTATCTTATCGCCTCGGAATCCTTGAAGATCCCGAGCGGGTAGTATTCCATCATGTTCTCGCGGAGCCACTGCAGCGCTCCCTGGGGCGTCATTCCCCAGTTGGTGGGGCAGGTGGAAAGCACCTCCACGATGGAGAGCCCCTTCTTGTCGAGCTGATTCTGGAACGCCTTTTTGATGAGCTGCTTTGTGTGGTTGATGTTCTTCGGCGTGTCCACCGAGGTCCGCGCCGCGAAGGCCACGCCGTCCAGGGTGGAGAGCATCTCGCAGATCCTGATGGGCGATCCCTGGATCTTTCTGTCGCGCCCGTAGGGGGAGGTGGTCGTCACCTGACCCGGCAGGGTGGTGGGCGCCATCTGACCGCCGGTCATGCCGTAGATGGCGTTGTTGACGAAGATGATGGTCACGTTCTCGCCTCTGGTGCCGATGTGGACCGTCTCCGCGGTGCCGATGGCGGCGAGGTCGCCGTCGCCCTGATAGGTGAACACCACGGTGTCGGGGTGAGTCCTCTTGACGCCGGTGGCGACTGCGGGAGCGCGGCCGTGAGCCGCCTCGATCATGTCGCACTCGAAGTAGTTATACGCAAAGACGGAGCATCCCACGGGGGCGATGCCCACCGTTCTGTCCTCGATCCCCAGCTCGTCGATGACCTGCGCCACCACCTTGTGGATTATCCCGTGGGTGCATCCGGGGCAGTAGTGGAGCGGTACGTCCGAGAGGGCGTGCGGTCTGTCATATACTGTTTTCATATCTTTGTCCCATCCTTTCCCGGCGCCGTCACAGAGACGCCGCGATCTCGCGGATCTTGCCTTCCACCTCGTCGACGGAGGGGATCATTCCTCCGGTCCTGGTGTAGAGGTGTACCGGGCACTGACCGTTGGCGGCGAGCCGAACGTCGTCCACCATCTGGCCCATGTTCATCTCCACGGTGAGCAGCGCCTTTGCGCGACCCGCGATGGAGTTCAGTATCTTTTTCGGGTACGGCCAGAGCGTTATGGGGCGGAGCAGACCGACCTTGATGCCGTCGGCGCGCGCCGCGGTTATGGCGCTCTTGCAGATCCGGGCGGTGATGCCGAAGGCCACGAGAACGATGTCCGCGTCGTCGGTCATGAATTCCTCGTACTTGACTTCCTTCTCCTCCACCTCGGCGTATCTCTTATACCGGGCGAGGACGGAGTCCTCAAGCTCCTGCGGGTCGATGTAGAGGGAGTTGATGATGTTCTTCTTTCTCTTTCCGCCGTGGCCGTTCGCCGCCCATTCCTTTTCGGGGACCTCGCGCTTCTCGAAGAGGGAGAAGTCCACGGGTTCCATCATCTGCCCGAGGGCGCCGTCGGCGAGAAGCATGGCGGGCATACGGTAGGTGTCGGCGAGGTCGAAGGCCTCCGCGGTGAGAGACGCCATCTCC
>JAFWWR010000237.1 GCA_017518025.1 Clostridia bacterium | reverse complement strand
CGAAGAACATCTCGCCCTTCCCGGTCACGGGAGAGACAGTGTTCCTCGCACGCCGGGTGAACACGCTGATCTCGAAGGGCATGACCGGCGTCTCGTATGCCGTCACGTGGCGGCGGCCTTCTTCGAGGACGAAAACGCTCTCCACGGCTCCGGTGCGCGCCACGGCAACGCTCCCGGGATCGTCCTCGCGGAACGACACGGTGGTCCGCGTGCCCTCCATGCCGGTGGCCTCGGACTCCTCCCAGGAGAAGGAGATTTCGCCGTTCTCCGCGGTGAACACGGCAGACGTTACCATCTCGAAGGTCCCGCCCTCCGCCTCGAGTCCTTCGCGCTCCGCTTCCTCGATCTTGCGGATCACGGCGTCCTCGATGTCCTCCGGAAACTCCGGCAGGCCGCCGAAGGGATCGTCCGCCGTCTCCGGCGCGGGCGGGGAATAGGGCTCCTGCCCGGCTCCGTCGCCGTATATTTTCGTTTGAGTAGTGCGGACCGTGAGCTTCACGGTCCGCATCCTTTTTCCGTCTGCCATTGTCCGTCAGGCCTTGCCGCCTACGTAGGGCGCCCCGTCCGGGATCTCGTAGCCGAAATCGTTCGGTCTCGCCCATCTGACGGCGTTCTTGATGATCTGCTGTATGTAGGGGTTGTAGTAGGTCGGCACTTCTTCGTGACCGGGCTGGAGATACACGATCTTGCCGACGCCTCTGGTGAAGGTGCAGCAGGAGCGGAAGATGTACCCGTTCTCGAACCATCCGCCGAAGATGAGGTCGTCGGGATCCGGGATGTAGAAGGGCTCCGCGTAGAGCTCCTCCAGCTCCAGATGGAAGTGGTCCGGGAGTCCCGCCGCGATGGGATGGGACGGCTTCAGATTCCAGAGGATCTCGTGCTGATTGTCACCCCAGGACAGGTTGCCCGTAGCTCCCACGAGGGCGCGGAAGGGCTTTGAATGATGGCCGGAATGGAGTCCGATGAAGCCCATGCCCTTGGTGTAGACTCTGTGCTTGATGTACTCAACTCTGTCGTCGCGGACCTCGCCGTGAGCCATGTGGCCCCACCACAGAAGGACGTCGGTGTTGTCCAGCACCTCGTCCGGGATGCCGTGATCCGGCTCGTCGAGAGTTGCGGTGCGCACCTCCATGTCGGGCTCCTCTGAGAGGAAGGACGCGATCTGCCCGTGGATGCCCTTCGGGTATCTCTCGCCGATCTCCTCGTTGTTTCTCTCATGTCTGTACTCGTTCCAGACGGTCACTCTGATCTTGTCTGCCATGTTATAAAGTCTCCTTTTCGGAATATGAAATTGCGTCTTCAAAAATATGCCGAGCGGGCGCGATCCGGTCAAGCCGGACTCAGTTTTTGCCGTCCGCCCTCTTTTTCCCGCGGGGCAATTTCCCGCGAAGCCAGTCCGTCATCGGCTTTTCCACGTATTTGTATGAATAATACGCGACGACCAGGGAAGCAGTCAGCGTCAGCGCCATGAATCTCAGTGTGGACGGGGGTGTGACGGTGTACCCCACTTTTTCAAAGAAGATCACTATCAGCGACTGAACGACGATGTGCCAGAGATAAAGCGAATAACTCATGTCGCCGAGACGTGCGAGTTTCCCGGTCACGGCTCCGGAGCCGTCCCGGATCAGATACATGACAGACATCATGACAACGAGCGCGGGGATCCCGTAAACGAGAGGTCTCCACAGGGACCACGCGTTTGCCGGACCGTCCCAGAGCAACCGTCCGGCGAGTCTGCCGTTCACGAACCACAGGGAGAGGATCACAAGGAGAGCTGCCGATATCATGTGACCCGGCTTCCGGGGGATCCTTTCAGGCACCCTGCGGAGGTAATACACCGCGATCCCCATAACGAACGCGAGAGGCATTAAAGGAGGAACGCAGCCGCCGCGGAAAAAGATGACGTTCACGGCGCACCATCCGGCGCATAAAACCGCACATACCGCCCCGCGGTATTTTTTCCCGATCAGGGCAGCCAGCCAAAACAGTATGTAAAACCGGACCTCGACGTTCAGCGTCCACCCAACCGACAGTATCGGCATGGTCCTGTACTCTATGAAAAACAGCGAGCGCAGAAAATACGCCGGAGTGAAGGTGTCCGGCCTCACAAGAACGACAAACGCCCCTGTGACGATCCAGTACAGAGGTACCAGCCGCACGGCTCTCCTGAGAAAGAAGCTGTCGAGCCCTTTTTCCGTGGAATACATCATGACAAAGCCGGAGATGATGAAAAACATCTCCACGCCGGCTCCGCACCGCTTTCCCAGCGTCTCCGTGGCATGCCCGATGACTATCATCACCGCCGCTATGCCACGAAGGACCTGCAGGGACGCGTATTTTTTCGTCATAACAGCCTCCTTCGCGGAAGATCGCAGATGCGGGTCCGGAATCGACCCGCCCGAGTCGTTCCCTTCGGGGAACATGATCACGTCTTTACAAATATACCATAAAACCGACGCACAGGTCAAGTTCTGCCCGCGCCGGAAAGGAAATTTTTTAAGATATCCCTCCGCGAAGTATTTCGCGGCTCCTTGAGAAAAGCTTTTGAAAAGGGGGTCCGGGGGAGAAACTTTTCCCGAAAAGTTTCTCCCCCGTATATCACCAGTACTTGTCCAGCGCGCGCATCTGGACGGCCTCCATGACGTGCTTTTTCGTGATCCTGCCGCCGATGACGCCGCTTTTGTCCTTTTTCCCTCCGTTGTCGAGATCCGCGATGGTCCGGGCAACCCGGAGGATCCGGTCGTAGGCGCGCGCGGACAGATTCATCCGCTTGAAGGAGCCCTCCATGATCCTGAGGCAGTCCTCGTCAAGCTCGCAGAACCGGCGCAGATCGTCCGTATTCATCTTGGCGTTGCTCATGGTGGAATATTCCTTGTACCCTGCCCGGCGGAAACGCTCACGGGATATCTCCCGGGCCGCCTCCACGCGCTCGCGGATGGCCGCGGAGGACTCGGACGCCTCCGAAGACGATATTTCCGTAAAGTCCACCTCCGGCATCTCCATCTGTATGTCGATCCGGTCCAGCAGAGGGCCGCTTATCTTCGACAGATACGCCCGCACGTCCGCGGGCTTGCAGGTGCAGGTGCCCCGGCGGCTTCCGAAATAGCCGCACTTGCAGGGATTCATGGCGCAGACCAGCATGAACGACGACGGAAACGTGACTCTGCCCGCCGCCCGGGTGATGGTCACCTTCTGATCCTCCAAGGGCTGGCGCAGCGCCTCGGACGCCGCCTTGTTGAACTCCGGCAGCTCGTCGAGAAACAGCACCCCGTTGTGCGCCAGGGAGATCTCCCCCGGCATGGGGATGGCTCCGCCGCCCACAAGAGAGGCGATGGACAGCGAATGATGAGGCGAGCGGAAGGGACGGCGGGTCACGATGTCGCCGTTCTCAGGGATGAGCCCCGCCACGGAGTGGAGCTTCGTGGTCTCGATGGCCTCGTCGTAGGTCATGGCCGGCAGGATCGTGGGTATCCTCTTCGATATCATGGATTTGCCCGATCCCGGCGGGCCGATGAGAAGCAGATTGTGGTTCCCGGCGGCGGCGATCTCCACCGCCCGGCGGGCGCGGATCTGACCCTTGATCTGGGAGAAATCCTCCAGAAAATCGAGCCGCTTGTCGACGTCGATCTTCGGCAGCTCCGTCACGCCGCGGATCCGCGCCTCGCCTCTCAGGTGGGCGACCAGCTCCGGCACGTTCTTCACGCCGTAGACCTTCGTGTGATCGGTCAGCGCGGCGGCGGCCTCCTTCACGTTCCCCTCGGGGACGTATATCTCGGCAAGGCCCGCGTCACGCGCCGCCAGAGCCATGCTGAGCACGCCCTTCACCGCCCGGACCTCTCCCGTGAAGGAGAGCTCGCCGATGAAGCACGAGCTCGACAGATCCGCCTCCTCGGGCAGGATCGCCGCGGAGCGCAGAAGCGCGACGAGGATGCCGAGATCCAGCGCGGAGCCGTCCTTGTGACGGTCGGCGGGAGCAAGATTCACCGTCACCTCCATGTCCGGGATGGGAAAACCGCAGTTAGAGGCGCAGTTCATGATCCTCTGCTTCGACTCCTTGACGGAGGTGCCGGGCAGACCGACGATCTCGAACAGAGGGAGCGCGCGCTTGGTGTTGCACTCGACGGTCACCATGAACGCGTCGATGCCGAACAGAGCCGCCGTGTAAGTTAAAGATAACATGATAAACTCCGGAAGAAGGATTTTTCAGTCAAGACAGAACCGGGCGACGGTTTCCGCGGCGCCCTCCGCGTCGGACAGATACACCGTCTCGGACGGCGAGCCGCGATACTTCGCGGGAACGGCGATCACGCCGGAGGGCGCGCCGGCGCCCGTACGCTGGATCGCGGAAGCGTCCGTCGGACCGGTCTTTTTATCTGCGACAGCGGAACAAGGTATTCCCGCTTCCGCGGCGGCGCGCTTCAGCTCCCCGGTCACGTCGGGATCGGGGACGAACCGCTCGCCGAGGGCGAGCACGACGGGACCGCGCCCCGCGACCCGTCCCGTGCCTCCGCCCGCGGATATCGACTCCACGGAAACGGCCCGGTCGGGCTTTATCCGCGCGGCGGCGGGTCCGGCGCCCCTGGCGCCCACCTTGCCCTGCACGGTGAAAACGAGATAAACGTCGTTTTTCCTTTTTTCGTTCTTCAGTTTTTCGTAAACGGAGAGCAGAACGGCGACTCCGGTCTTCGCCGCCGCGGACGGGGCGGAAACGAAGTTTTCCGTCGAGTCGGAGACCTCTCCCGCGGGGCGCAGACAGGTGCCCGTCGGCGCCTTCGCCAGCGCATCCTCCTTCGATGCAGCGCCGATATCGGCGCAGTACGACAAAACGTCGTCTTTTTTTTCACGGTCGAGGGGAACGACGGAGCCCCGGACCCCGTTCCCAAATTCCGCCGCGGCGCCGGACGCCGATCCGAGATCGAGATCGCCCAGCAGGGCGAATCTCACCCGTCCCTTGCCGTCCGCGTCATTGACGATGAACACGGGCTCGTCCATGGAGGCGGAGATCATGATCCGCGCGCCCTCGCCGTCCGCGTTCCCCGGCAGGCGCACGGTAAGATTGCCCATCAGGTCGATCTCGTGCTCCGCGCCGCCGGTCTTTTTTATCACGTATTCCCTGACTCCGTCCTCTCCGCCGGGAGGCGAGATGATGCGGGACAGTTCGATAATGGTGTTTTTCATTCTCTTACACTCCTTTCGCGCCGCTCACGTCAGTGCGCGGAGCAAGGCCTCCGCCAGCCGCTCGATGGAGAGGAGATCATCCTCGCGGATCACGTTGGAGGCGGTGTGTATGTACCGCGCGGGGGCCGAGATCGCCGCTACGCGGGCGCCCTCCGCCGCCCGCTGTATCTTCGACGAGTCGTTGCCGCCGGAGACGAATTTCTTTACCTGGCACGGGATGGAGTTCTTCTCCGCCGTGTCGATGATGAACCGGGCGAAATCCCGGTCGTAGACCGTGCCGCGGTCGGCAAGGGAAACGGCTCCGCCCCTGCCCTGCTCGGCGACCCGCTGAGTCTCGGGAGTGCCGTCCACGTCCGCCACAGCCGTGGCCTCGAACACCACCGCGTGGGACGGTCGGATCAGATTCGCTGCGCACGCCGCGCCGGAAATGCCGAGCTCCTCCCGGCAGGTGAAGGCGAAATAGGTATCGTAGGGAAGGCGCTCGCCGGACTCCGCGAGAGTCCTCAGCGTGTCGATGAGGACCGTACATCCGAGGCGGTCGTCGATGGCCTTGCCCTTGAGCATCCGCCCGTTCTGCCCGAAGCGGACGAAATCGGAGCGGAAGGTGCCGAAGTCGCCTTTCTTCACCACCTTTTCGGCCTCCTCTCGGCTCGAGGCGCCCACGTCAACGTAGAGTTCGCGGTAAGCGGGCATTTCCTTGCCTTCCGACAGGTGGACGGGGACCATGCCGACGCATCCGTTGACCTGCCGCCTGCCGTCGCCCACCGTAACGTACTGTCCGGCGAGTATCTTCGGGTCGCGGGCCGACAGAGGCGCCATTTTCAGCGTGCCGTCGTCCTCGACGGACGACACCATGAAGCCCACCTCGTCCATATGGGCGGAGAACATCATCCGCCGGACTGAGGATCCCTCTCCCGTGCCGCGCAGAAGGGCGATAACGCTGCCGGCGCGGTCGCGGATCACCTCATCCGCCAGAGGAGAGACGATCTTTTCTATGAGATCCGCCACCGGGTCCTCGCACCCGGAGGGGCCGAAGGTGAGGGACAGCTCCCTGAGCAGTTCCGTCCCGCGAAGGGTCGTTATATCACTCATTTTCGCCGCCTCCTTCACCGTAAAGTCTGTCAAATACGCCCCGGGAGCGCTCTCTCGCCTCCCGCCATTCACGGGCGATATCGCGGTCCCGTATCACGGCGCCGATCAGCTCGATGAACCGCTCGGCGTCGCCGAGAGACAGCGTCTCGCTGAACGTGTGCATACCGCCGAGGGGCAGACTGACCACCGCCGCGGGAACGCCGTCGCCGGCCAGGACCAGCGTGTTGGCGTTGGTGCCCGTGTTCGACGATTCCACCACCGGAGAATAGGGGATGCCGCGCTCCTCGGCGACTCCGATGATCTGTTCCGTCAGTCTGCGGCAGGTCACCGCCGACAGGGATATCATGGGTCCGCCGCCCCGCTTGCCGGACTCCCGCGCCTCCACACCCGGGGCGGCGGCGAAGTTCACGTCCGTCACCACGGCGTAGTCGGGATCTATGGCGGTGGCGGCGCAGGTCGCGCCTCCGCCGCCCACCTCCTCGCGGGAGGAGAGCACCACGTAGACGTCTCCGGCGAGCTCGTCCGCCGGGACCTCCGCCGCGGCGCAGATCAGCGCGGCGGCGCAGCTTTTATCGTCGAATCCCCGTCCGGCGATAACTCCGAAGGAGAGATCGCATCCGGTCGCGCGATACCCCACCGGGTCGCCGACGGAGATCAATTTCTCAAGTTCTTCCTTATCGTAGCCGGTGTCGATCCTCAGTTTGTCGAAGGTCGGCCTTTTCCCCTCGTCCTCTTTTTTTGCGAGGTGAGGAGGGGTCACGGAGAAAACTCCGTAGACCTTCTCTTTTCCGTAGATCACCATCTCGGTGGAGCTGAGCACGGAGCAGTCGAAGCCGCCGGACGGCTCGACCTTCACGAAGCCCCCTTCGCATATCCCGCTCACCGCCATGCCTATCTCGTCGAAATGGGCGTCAAGCATGATCCGGGGCGCCCCCTCCCTGCCGCATTTTTTCAGCAGGATCACGTTTCCCACGCCGTCCACGGTCGCGGAGTCGAAATACTTTTCCACCAGCGGGAGAAGCTCCCGCGCCGCCCGCTTTTCGTGACCCGAAACGGACATGACGGCGCACATCCGTCTCAGCAGTTCCTTGTAATCTGTCATTGTGACGTCCTCCCGCCTCAGAGCGCTCTGACGAGCTCCTTGAAGAGGCGGCCCCTTTCCTCGAAATTCTCAAATCTGTCAAAACTGGCGCAGGCCGGCGACAGGATCACCGTCTCCCCCGCCCGGGCGGTCTCCGACGCCTTCGCGACGGCGTCTTCAAAGTCGCCGCCGTCGATCAGGAGAAATCCCCCGTCGCGCCGCGCCTCCCACAGAGGGGACGACGTGACCGCCGTCTTTATCTTTTCCGCGGTAGCGCCGGTCAGCACCACGGCGCGAACCGTTTCGCTGCCGAGAAGCGCCTCCGCCAGCGGCCCGAAGGGGATGTTCTTGTCGTAGCCGCCGCATATCGCCACGATCCGCCTATCCGGCATGGTGTCGGCGAGCGCCGACAGCGCCGCGGCGGTCCTTGTGGGCGAGGAGTCGATGGAGCCGTTGTAGTATCTGACTCCGCGGTGCTCCCGCACGAATTCCAGCCGGTGTTCCACGCCCGGGAACGTCCGCGCAACCTCTCTCGCCGCCTCCGGATCCAGTTCTTCTCCCGCGGCGGCGATGGCCGCCATGTAGTTCTCCGCGTTGTGCATCCCGGGCAGAAGTATATCGGACCGGGAGATGAACTCCCGCTCCGCGCCCCCGCGGTCCCGCTTCACGATCACGCCGTTCTTCAGATAGATCGCGGAATCTCCGTCCCGCAGCACCCCGTCCGGTACTGGCGTGCGCGAGAAAAACGTCACGGGACATCCCGCTGTCCCCCCGATCTCTCTTGTCACGGGGCAGTCGTAGTTCAGCACCGCCCGTCCCGCGTGAAGGAGGATCCTCTTTTTCGCCTCTATATATTCGTCCATGCCGGTGTGCCAGTTCAGGTGGTTAGGCGTCACGTTGGTGATCACCGCCGCCTCCACCGGCGCGTCGGCAGTCATAAGCTGGAACGATGAAAGCTCCACCGCCGCCTTGTCCTCCGGCCCCATCTCCGGGTAGAGGTGGAACAGAGGATGGCCGATGTTGCCGCCGAGGTAGGTCTTCCCGCCCGGGAGCGTCTCCAGCAGCTTCGAGAGCACCGTGGTGGTGGTGGACTTGCCGTCGCTTCCGGTGACGGCGAAGACGCGGCACGCCGTGTGGGTCAGGAACAGCTCCATCTCCGATGTGATGATCGCTCCTCGTCCCACCGCTTCGGTAAATTCGGGGATATCGGGCCTTATCCCGGGCGAGCGGACGATCACGTCCTCGCAGAGGCCGTCAAGATAGCTTTCTCCCGCCACGAGGGCGGCTCCGTATTTCTTTATTATCCCGGCTTTTTCGCCGAGTTTTTCTTCGGTCTTCCCGTCGCGGACCGTCACGTCCGCCCCCCTGCCGATGAGGAAGGGGATAAGGGGCATATTCGACACGCCCGCCCCGATGAGGGCAACTTTTTTGCCGTTCAGCCGGTCCGCGAGCCGTTCCTTCTTTTCCATCGCGATGCGCTCCTTGCTCCGCCGCCCGTCCGTTTCCCGGGCGCGTCTTTCAAATACAGTAATATTATATATAATCTCCCCGGTTTGTGCAACACTTTTCTGTTCCGGGGAACAAATTATGACGGCGCGGCGTGGACGGAGCGCCGCGCCCGGGAATATACTGTCCCGTGAGGACGTTTTTTTCTCAAAAATCGCCGGGAGGCCGTTTAACCTTCCGCGCCCCTGCCAATAATAAGACACGGGAGAGGCGAAACGTCCTCTCCGCTCGCGGCGAGCCGCGGGAAGTCCATAAGATCGGATCATGCGGGCGGACGCCCGTGGAAAGGGACGGTTTTTGATATGACCGTGAAAAGAGGAGATATATACTACGCCGACCTGAGCCCGGTGGTGGGGAGCGAGCAGGGCGGCATGAGGCCGGTGCTCATCGTGCAGAACGACGTGGGGAACAGGCACTCGCCCACCGTGATAGCCGCGGCGATAACAAGCCGGCTGGACAAAACGAAGCTGCCCACACATATAGATATCATCGCAGACAAAGTGGGACTTGCGCGGGACTCCGTGGTCCTGCTGGAGCAGATACGGACCATCGACAAAAGGCGGCTCGGGGAGAAGATGGGCCACCTGGACGACGAGGTCATGAGCGCCGTCAACGAGGCCATCTCCGTGAGCTTCGGTCTCGGCGGGAACGGGGGGACCGTATAACGAAAACCGCGCCGCGCCTCGGCGCGGTTTTCGTTTTATTTCACGCGTATCGCTTGACAACGAAAAGGGCGTTTGATATAATTTTTCCGAGGAAAACAATACCGAAAGGAGAAATGATATGAAAACCCTGAACGACTATACAGTCCTGTCAAACGGAGTGAAGCTCCCCTGCCTCGGCTACGGAACGTGGCAGTCCCCGAAGGAGGACGCGAGGAAGGGCGTCAAGACCGCCATCGACCTGGGATACCGCCATATCGACACCGCTTTCGCATACGGCAACGAGGACGCGGTGGGCGAAGGGATCCGCGATTCCGGCATCGCCCGCGACGAGCTCTTCGTCACCACCAAGCACTGGATCACCGACCGCGGCTACGAGAAGACGATAAAGGCCGTGGAGACGTCCCTTTCGCTCCTGGGCCTCGACTACGTGGACCTTTACCTGATCCACTGGCCCTGCGTCGAGAAAGTGACCCCCGAATGGAAAGAGATCAACGCCGCCACGTGGCGCGGCTTCGAGAAGATGTATAGGGACGGCAAGATCCGCGCCATCGGCCTCTCGAACTTCGAGAAAAAGCACGTGGAGGCGCTGATGGAGACCGCGGAGATCGCTCCCATGGTCAACCAGATAGAGTTCCACCCCGGCTACACCCAGATGGACAACGTCAAGTACTCCAAGGGGTTCGGAATGGCCGTGGAGGCGTGGAGCCCGCTGGGAAGCGGCGCCGTGCTGAAGGACGAATTTCTCGGCGGGATCGCCGCTAAGTACGGCAAGAGCACGGCTCAGCTCTGCATCCGCTTCGCGCTCCAGAATGACGTGATCCCCATGCCGAAGTCCGTGACTCCCGAGAGGATCAAGCAGAATATGGAGGTCTTCGACTTCGAGATCACAGGCGAGGACATGAAGGCCATCGCCGCCATGCCCGAGCTCGGATTCAGCGGCTTCCGTCCCGAGGAAGCTCCCGCGGACGCTCTGGTGAACGGCGACTGACAGACGAATACCCCGACCGCCCCTCTACCGGGGCGGTCTTTTTTTGCGCAGATCCGTTATCCCGCCGCCCGTTCATAGTTTTTTCATCACGTTTTAACCGAAAATACACGGTTTGCTACCGTTCAATAAATGTTTACGAAATATCCCTTTTCCTTTAACCCTTTCTTAAAGAAAAACACTGTTTTACCCTTTATCCGGGCTGTATAATCATCTCGCGGACGGAAGATCTCGGGTCAAACTCGACAAAAACGCGCCGAACTCGTCAGACGCGGCTTTTTTCAAGCGGGAACACGTTGATTTCTCTGCCCGGCGTGTTAAAATGATTTCAGAACGGTCTCCGGTCGTTCTATGAGGTACGGTCAGAACACGCGCGGAGATCCGTTCCGCAACGGCGGGAAAACCCGCCGCCGAATAATCCCACGGATCTTACGAAAGGAGCGTAAAGAGGAAATTAACACAAAACTTGTTGACTTGACCGGCATATTATGATCGACTCATTATGATCGCACCGGCCCGAAAGGTTTTTCGAAAAGGAGAAAAAGAAAATGAAAAAACTGCTCACAATCGTCTCGCTTTGTCTTGTTGTGATGATGGTACTGCCGCTTATGACCTCAGCGGCCTTCGCCTATGATCACGACCCTGAAACGGGCACATTAGTCGCGGACGACAAGATCCTCATCGGACTTGACTGCTCGAATCCGGACGTCGCCGCAATGGAACTGTATCCGGTTTACGCGGAGAATTATGAGGAATTGGCTGAAAAGCAGACCTACGGCAGAGCGAAGATCGGCCCCGCCGCGGAATTCGCCGAACTGATCGGCATTCCGTTCTCTTTCACTCTGGCGGAAATGCTGAATCCGGGAATCAACTCCACCATGACGTCGGAAGGGAAGTACGTACCCGACGGACAGCGTAACGATTGCTTCTGTATTACGGTGAAGAACATCTCCGTTCATGAGGCGATCAAGTCTCTCGAGAACAATCCGTATATCCAATATGCGCAGTATGACTTTATTTATGAAACGGACACCCCATCTGTTAATACATCTGTTAATACAAACGGACTGCCCTTCACCGACGTGAAAGAAGGCAAATGGTACACGGACGCCGTCAATTACGTGTACGAAAACAAACTCATGAACGGCATGACGGACACAACTTTTGAGCCCGACACACCCATGAACCGGGCCATGCTCGTAACGGTGCTGTACCGCGCCGAAGGCGAGCCCGCCGCCACCGGCGCCACCCCCTTCACCGACCTGAAGGCGGGCTGGTACAAGAAGTCCGTTGCGTGGGCGTATGAAAACAAAGTGGTGAACGGCACCACCGACACCACCTTCTCGCCTCTTACCCCCATCACAAGAGAGCAGATCGCCACGATCTTCTACCGTTTTGCTCAGTTCAAGGGCCGCGACACCTCCGCCCGGGCGAACCTCAACACGTTCCCGGACGGCTCCAAAGTGTCGAAGTTCGCCAAGGACGCCATGACGTGGGCGGCGGGCGAGGGCCTCATCACCGGAACCAAGGTCGGCGGCAAGACCATCCTTGACCCCAAGGGTAACGCGACCAGAGCGCAGGTGGCGACGATCCTGATGCGTTATCTCGAGTCCGGAGCGCCCCTTTCTCTTGAGGACAAAGTCGAAGATTTCCTCGACATTTACCTGTGCGGAGCCCACACAAAGCTCGATCTGTTCTTCAACTACACCGACTCTTCCCTCACCGAGGAGAATATGGCCGCCCTGCTGAAGGATCTGATCGGTCTTGACGAAGCGGTGACCGTGGAGTTCGACGATTTCGACGCGCTGATCGAAGGTTATCAGGGCTCGGGCGACGGCGGCGGTTCTCCTCAGAACGGATGGGCGTGGATCGACGGTATAAACGTCACCTTCACCGATCCCGCAACTGAGGAGACCTACACGGCGGAGATCGATTTCTCCCTACGGAAGGTCATTCCTCTCAGCGGACTCGACGAGTATAAAAACGGAGTCCTCGGGATCTGCCCGGAGGACGCGAACGAAGACATGAAGGACGCCTACAGAGCGCTGAACTCAGTTGCGGCCTTCGACGGAGATACCTATGACGGATATACAGGCGATTACAGCCTCAATGAAATCGAAGCGTTCTTCCGCGAGCTCACCGGACTGACCGACAAGGACGCCTACGAGTTCATAGCCGTGGGATTCGATCCTCTGGCGCCCGGTCAGCCGTTCTTCCCCATGTTCAGGGACAAGAAAAACGAGGAAGGCCGACTTGACGTGATCTGGATCGAGACCGCCTTCAGTGTTCCGCTCGAGAACAGGATAGACAACGTGCTCAACAACTATTGCTGTCTGACCCACAACAAGCTCGACGTGATGTTCTGCTCAAACGGCGATCTCACCGAGGAAAACCTGGCGGGATTCTTCACCGAGCTGTTCGGCCTCGGCGAGGGGTACGAGATCACCGTCGATCACGACCAGTTCGACGATATCAAGGACTCCTTCGGCGGAGCAGGCACGGGAACTTCGGTCTGGATGAGTATCGATACCACCTTCACCGACACGGAGACCAGCGAGAGCGTCACGGAAGCCATAGATCTCAATCTGGTGAAGGACTGGTACGCCAAAAACAGCGGCGCCGTCGAGGCGTACGCCCTGTATTTCTGCTGGGACGACGTCCCGGACGACGCCAAGGTCGCCCTTGAGACCGTGAAAGACTATGACGACGAGACGGTCGTCACGATCCCCGCGGACGGCTATTCGGTCGCCGCGGCGGAGGCGAAATTCCGCGAGATCACCGGTCTCTCCGACGCCGGAAGATGGGAATTCTTCATAAACGGATTTGAAGAAGAAAAGAAGGATGAGGGAGATTACGTTGTGATCGGATTCAAACTTGTTGAGGAAGGCCGCACCTACGTCGTGGGATGCGAGGCCCTTCTGAAAGCCGAATAAGGCAAAGAACAATTAACTCTCTCCACGTTGGGGTCGCTCTGCTTTCGCGCTTTTTACGGAGCGGCCCCTTTTCGTATGCGCCGCCCCTCAACCGGGGCGGTCTTTTTTGCGCCTCCCCGAAATATGCGAATTAAATATTGACATTGCGCTCTTGATATATTAAAATAAAATAGATTACGTATGTGCCGCGGCGCGGCGCGCCGTAAAGACTCACCGAAAGGACAGAACATCACAATGGATAACAAAAGAGTAGAAGAGCTCTCCGAGATCGCGAGAAAAGTGCGCGTGGGGATCATCGACGCGGTGTATTCCGCATCCTCCGGCCACCCGGGCGGCTCCCTCTCCATCGCGGACCTGCTCACATACCTCTATTTTGAAAAGTTGAACGTGGATCCGAAGGATCCAGACATGGAGGACCGGGACAGACTGGTGCTCTCCAAGGGCCACTGCGCCCCGGGGCTCTACTCCGTCCTCGCTCAGAGGGGCTTCATCCCCGTGGAGGATCTGAAGACCTTCCGCAAGACGACCAGCTACCTCCAGGGCCACCCCGACATGAAGCACACCCCCGGCGTCGACATGTCCTCCGGCTCTCTCGGGCAGGGCACGTCCGTCTCCTGCGGCATGGCGCTCAGCGCAAAGCTTGACGGCAAAAAATACAGAGTATACGCCATCCTCGGCGACGGCGAGACCGAAGAGGGCCAGGTATGGGAGGCGGCCATGTTCGCGTCTCACTACGGCCTCAGCAACCTGACATGGATAGTGGACCTGAACGGTCTGCAGATCGACGGCCCGCTGGAGGAAGTCATGGATCCCCGTCCCCACGAGGAAAAATTCCGCGCCTTCGGCTGGAACGTGGTCCACGCGGACGCCCATGACTTCAACTCCCTTGAAAAAGCGTTTGACGAGGTGGTCTCGGACGACAAACCGGGCGTCATAATCTCCCACAGCGTCAAGGGCAAGGGCGTATCCTTCATGGAAAACAACGTGGCATGGCACGGCTCTGCTCCCAATGCGGAGCAGTACGAGGTCGCCATGCGTGATCTGGGCGAGAGATGAGCGCCCTCTTCCCGAGGACGGAAGTCGGAGGGATGAGCCTGCCGAGGATGCTGATCGGCACCAACTGGTTCCTCGGATGGAGCCACACCGGCGCCGCCGCGGACGAGGGGATCCGCGAGAGATTCTCCGACCCCCGGGACCTCTGGCCGGTGATCTCGGTCTTCCTTGAGGCCGGGATCGACGCGATCATGGCTCCCATCAGCACCACGCCCTTTGCGGAACAGGCCATCGACTACGCCGAGCAGAAGGCGGGGCGCAAGATCATCCGCATCGACACTCCCGGTATCAACGTGGACGACTCCCCGGAGGGGAGGCGTGACGCCGAGACCGCCATCCGTCACAGCGCGGAGATCGGCTCGGACTTCTGCCTGATCCACCACACCAGCGTGGAGCGGCTGATAAACAAAAACGAAGAGGCGATCCCACGCCTGCCGGACTATCTCGCCATGATCCGGGACGCGGGCATGAGGCCGGGACTTTCCGCCCACATGCCGGAGGTCGTCGTTTACTCCGACCGGAACGGCTACGACGTGGAGACGTACATACAGATCTTCAACTGCATGGGATTCCTCATGCAGGTGGAGGTGGAGTCCGTCGCCCGGATAATCCACGGGGCGAAGCACCCCGTCATGACGATCAAGCCCATGGCGGCGGGCAGATGCACGCCCTACGTGGGACTCACCTTCAGTTACAGCGCAATAAGACCCTGCGACATGGTGACCGTCGGCACGTCGACTCCCATGGAGGCGGCGGAGGACATCGAGATCGCCCTCGCCGCGCTCGGCGGCCGGTTTCCCGACCTTGAAGCGCGCAGCTCGCCCTTTATGCAGAGCGTGCTGGGACACAAAACTGACAAATCGAAAGGATAATGATAAAATGGCTGACAAAATAGCAACCCGCGAAGCATACGGAAAGGCGCTGGCGGAGTTCGGCGCCGTCTACGACAACCTGGTGGTCCTTGACGCGGACCTGGCCGCCGCCACCAAGACGGGTATCTTCAAAAAGGCGTTCCCCGAGAGATTCTTCGACTGCGGTATCGCGGAGAACAACATGATCGGCGTGGCGGTGGGCCTCTCCCTGACGGGCAAGATCCCCTTCGCGTCCTCCTTCGCCATGTTCGCGGCGGGCCGCTCCTTCGAGCAGGTGAGAAATTCCGTCGGATATCCCCACTGCAACGTGAAGATCGGCGCCACCCACGCCGGCATCACCGTGGGCGAGGACGGCGCCACCCACCAGTGCTGCGAGGACATTGCCCTGATGCGTACCATCCCCGGCATGGTGATCCTGAACCCCGCTGACGCGGCGGAAGCCCGGCTTGCCGTCAAGGCGGCCATCGACTACAAGGGCCCCGTGTACCTCAGATTCGGCAGAATGGCCGTTCCCGTGATCTACGGCGACGACTACAAATTCGAGATCGGCAAGGCGTCCGTTCTGGCGGACGGCGACGACGTGGCTCTCATGGCGACGGGCATCGAGGTGGAGCAGGCGCTGGCGGCTCGCGAGCTTCTCGCGGCGGACGGGATCAGAGCGTCCGTGGTCAACGTGTCCACCATCAAGCCCCTGGACGAAGAAACGGTCCTGGAGCGCGCCGCTGCCTGCGGAGCGGTGGTCACCTGTGAGGAGCACACCGTCATCGGCGGCCTCGGAGCAGCCGTAGCGGAATGCCTGTCGGAAAAGAGGCCCACCCCCGTCCTGCGCGTGGGCGTGAAGGACGAGTTCGGCCGCTCCGGCCCCGCAAAAGAACTCATATCGTATTTCGGGCTCGACGCCGCGTCCATCGCCGCGAGGGCGAAGGAAGCCGTCGCGCTGAAAAAATAAGGAAAAGGAAATGAAAACAGAACGAATCAGCGAAGATCCCCCTTTACCCGCGGCGTATGACGCCGTCGACGTGCTCGTCGCGTACGGGCAGAAGATCCGCGCCTTGTATAAGGCGCTCCGTCCCCTCCGCCGTGAGCCCCGTCTGCGCTGCTGAGCGCGGCCGGCCGACTCACGATCAACGTTTTTCTTAAATTTCAAGGAGGGATAATATCATAATGGACTCGGGAGACATAATCACCATCATAGTAATGGCGCTTCTCGTTTTGATGTCCTCATATTTTTCGGCGACGGAGACCGCTTTTTCATCGCTTAACAAAACAAGACTCAAGACCCTGTCCGAAAAGGGCAACAAGAGGGCGGCGAGCACGCTCGCCCTGTCGGAGAAATACGACAGACTGCTGTCCACCGTCCTCATCGGGAACAATATCGTCAATATCCTGCTCGCCTCCATGGCCACGGTGTTCTTCATCCGCATCATGCGAGGCAACGTGCAGACCGGGACTACCGTGGCCACCGTGGTCGTCACCGTGGTGGTGCTGATCTTCGGCGAGATCTCGCCGAAGAGTCTCGCCAAGGAGTCGCCGGAGAACTTCGCCATGTTCTCGACTCCGATAATCAGATTTTTCATCGTCATCCTGTACCCCCTGACGTTCCTGTTCTCCCTGTGGCAGAAGCTGCTCACGAAGGTGTTCAAGATCAAGGGCGACAGAAAAATGACGCCTGACGAGCTTCTCGTCCTCGTTGACGAGGTCGAGGAGGGCGGCGCCATCGACGCGGACGAGAGCGAGCTGCTGCGGTCTGCCATCGAGTTCAACGATCAGGAGGCGGAGGATATTCTGACCCCTCGCGTTGATATCGAAGGCGTGTCCGCGGACTCCACCAAGGAGGAGATCGCCCAGGTGTTCACCGACACGGGCTTCTCCCGCCTGCCGGTGTACAAGGATTCCATCGACAACATAATCGGCATCGTCCATCAGAAGGACTTTTACGACGGACCGAAGATCACGGACAAATCTCTTGAGGAGATCATGCAGGAGCCCGTGTTCGTCACGCCGTCCATGAAGATCAGCGACCTGCTGAACAAGCTCCAGCAGGAGAAATCCCACATCGCCGTGGTCACCGACGAGTACGGCGGCACCCTGGGGATCGTCACCATGGAGGATATCCTGGAGGAGCTGGTGGGCGAGATCTGGGACGAGCACGACGAGGTCATCGAGGAGTTCACGAAGCTGGACGACGGCTCGTACAAGATCATCTGCAGCGCGGATCTCGACGAGATGTTCGAGCTGTTTGAGATCGAAGGCGAGAGCGACTCCAACACGGTCAGCGGCTGGGTCATGGACGAGCTCGGCAAGATCCCCGCAGAGGGAGATCAGTTCGACTACGAAAACCTCCATGTGACCGTCACCGAGACGGACAACAACAGGGTCATTGCCATAAACGTCCGGGTGATCCCGGAAGAGAACGAAGACGAAGACGGCGACGAAAAGGAAGAAAAAGAATAACCCGACAAAAAACGGCTGACGGTAAAATCAGCCGTTTTTTGCGTAGAATCATTCAGTCACGTAACGTCAGCCGAGTATTTTTTCCACTTCGGCGCGGAACCCGTCAGCCGTTTATCTCGTAGGTGAACAGAGGCAATTCTTCTGTCCTGGTGGAGCCGTCGTCCATAGAGATCTCCGGTGTGGCGCTTACGGCCACACACACACGTCCATCATCATTTTTCAGCCAGATCCTGTCGATTTCATAGGAAACGAGTGTGTCTCCGTAACGTTCGTTGAAAGCCTGCTCGATATCATTGACAATCCTCTCGAATGTAATTCCCTTGACCTGCTCGTCACCGATACCCTCAAACTCCGGAACGCCCACAAGAGCCGACGAC
Organism: Clostridia bacterium; assembly: GCA_017518025.1. Lineage (GTDB taxonomy): Bacteria > Bacillota > Clostridia > Oscillospirales > CAG-272 > RUG11130. The sequence continues at coordinate 655 of JAFWWR010000237.1, read as the reverse complement.
TCGATCGTACCGTCAGGAAGAACGCTTGCATTACAAGTGATTCCCTCTATGATGTCATCTTCTCCGATCAACTGGGCAAATGTTACGTACCAGATCCCGTCACCCTCAGCGTAAGTCGTATTGATTAACTGCATTGAGTCAAAGTATTTTCCGTATCTGGAAGAAAGCTCGGCAGAGGCCGTTTCAACTGCCGTCTTTTCCTCAACGGTCTCATATTCCCCGTTCTGGTAACGGTAATAATTCTCTTTGTATTTTTCGAGACTGGTAGCGTAAGACGTATTTAAGTCGTCCTTGTTGAACAAATACGTGTTACCGCTCTGATCCGTATACTTGTCGACATTATCACCGTTCAGCATATCTTCGGTACCGGAATAATCCAGTTCGACCGTCTTCCCATCGGGTGTTGTGATCGTTTTGTCGTGATGGATTTCCCCGGCGATCACGACTACCGACGCGACCACCGCTACGACGGCGGCTACGATCAGGACACGTTTCATCGCAGGCCTCCGCACACCCCGTTTCCCGGTCACACCTTTGTTTTCGTTATAGACCCTTCTTCTCTCCAGAAGACTGTTCATCATTTCTTCAGAACTCTTCATAAGTGAATCCCTCCTTTTCAAGTTCGACTTTCAAAGATTGTTTCGCGCGGTAAAGG